>DITH01000107.1 GCA_002422745.1 Alphaproteobacteria bacterium UBA6189 | reverse complement strand
GGCAGGGGCGGCTGGCCAACCTGTTCGGTGAGCAAGGGGTGTTCCTGTTGAAAAAACGTGCTTAGGCGTGCAATAATCCGTTAAATCCTGCGACATGCTCGCTACCCGGAAAAATCTGGCTGCTTAGGCGTGCTTCACTGATACCGAGCTGTTGGTTCAACACGCCTTTTAACAGGGCGCGCGTATCATTGGCGGGTATCAGGTCGCGCTCTTCGTAAAGTTTTCCTAAACCCGGCCAGTCGCCCACGATGCGTCCCCCGGCTACCGAGCCGCCAAGCAGAAACGCGACGCCGCCCGTACCATGGTCGGTGCCGTTCGTGCCGTTGCCCTTAACCGTGCGGCCAAATTCAGTCACCACCAGTACGGCGGTATCCCTCCACGCATCGCCCATGCCGGAGCGAAACGCGGTTAGGCCTGCAGCAAGTGCGGTAAAATTATTCGTCAGACGCGGTTGCTGGCGAACATGCGTATCCCACCCGCCGAGGTCAATGCTGCCAATACGTGCCACCCCTTGCGGCCCCATGAAGGAAGCCATTTTCTGCATCAGGCTTTCGAACCGTTTTGCATCTGGCGTTTTGCCGTCGCCCGAGGTTAGTTCCTTCAACATCTGGCTTTCGTCCAGCGCATTCGAAAGCAGCGCATCGGGTGCATACAGTAACTGCATGCGGGCGAGGAAGTCGGCGTCCACTTCTGGCAGGTTCGACGGCGCCCAACTTGTTACTTCGCCGCCGCCCCGCAGCAACAGCGGCACGGTCGGGCCGATGGCCACTGCGGTAGGACTGCCCGGCAGTGTTTGCAACGCCCGACTGAGCCAGCCAGTGGTGAGCGCGCGCGCCTGTAGCCCGCCATTTTCCAGCATATCCTGTGCATCGAAATGCGAGCGGGTGCGGGTTGGCCAGGCGGTGGCGTGAACGAACAGCAGTTCCTTTGCCGCGTACCAATCTGCCAGTGGCTTCAGGCTGCTTGCCATGGCAAAATCACCATCGAGGCGCACGAGCTGGTCGTCGATTGCGGCGACATTGCCGCGTGCGGAGCGGTACTGCGGGTCGCTATACGGCACTACGGCAGCCAGCCCATCCATCGCGCCGCGCAGCACAATCACCAGCAGGCGTTTCTCGCCACGAGTGGCGGCAAGGGTGGCGCGTAGCGGCAATAAGCTGCCCAGCAATAAGGCGCCCGAACCCAATAGAAACTGTCGGCGTTGCATGGTCATCTCCGCATGAATTCAGGGCTGGCCAGCAGGAAGGCGATCCCATCGCTGCCGCTCGCGGCCCGCTCAATCGTTTGCCGGGTATTCGCCGTCAGCGCATCACCTAGCGCCTCGGTTGCCAATTGCATCGGATCGGTGCGGGCGGGAAGGATCTGACTGAACCGGTGTGCCCATTCTATCCGTTTCATGACTGCATCGGGCGCGGCCCAATCGGCGGCAGTGTCAGGCTCGCCTTTGGGCGAGCCAGCCGAGAAGGGGCGGTAATTTAGTGATTCGAAACTGCGGCGGAGCGCATTGGCGCGCAGATCGGCCTGGGTCAGCCGGTAAGCCGAAAGGAGATATTCGTACGGCGTTTTCACTTTCACCAGCGGGTGCTGCCAGCTTTCCGGTAGAGCGATCAATGTTTGCATGACCGTGCCCAAATGCCCTCCGCTTTGCAAATAGCTGCGGGTGAGCGCCTCCACCGCCGCTGATGGCGGCGTGTCGTGAATAAAATGTCGCGCCAGCTTGGTGGCCAGATGCCGTGCCGTGGAGGGGTGATTGGCCAGCATGCGCAGCGCCGCAACCCCTTCCTCCTCGCCAGCTTCAGCAATGCGCTTGCCGAGCAACAGCTTCTCGCCCGGCTCGTGCATGGCGGGCATAAACTCAAATGCCAATGCCGTCACCGACGGGCTGCCCGGCACTTTAGCCAGCGTCCACCCCGTGATGATGTTTGCCAGCGCCACCACATCCGGCTGGCTGTAGCCACCCTCAACGCCGAGCGTATGCAGTTCAAGAATTTCGCGCGCCAGGTTTTCATTCAAGCCGCGCTTGTCGCGCCGCGTGCCAATCCGCGAGTTGGGGCCGATCGATTGCGCATTATCGAGGTAATACAGCATGGCCGGTGAGCGCGCGACCGCCAGCAGCATATCGCTGAAATACCCGAGCACGTGTGGGCGAATCGCCTCGTACTCGTACCGATGCACCATACCCGCCACTAATACTTTCTCGAGCGACACCGTGAAATGGTTGCTCCAAAATAAAACCAGCCGTTCAAGAAAGGGCTGGTCAGTCGAGGCCTGTTCGGCAAAACGGGCGGCGGTGTGTTTTAAGAAGTAAGGCCGCAGCTCCTCCGTCTTGTTTCGATTCGCAGGGTCGACCGCATCGGTGAGAATCAGACGGTTTTTTTCGCCCTGCGTTTCGCGCACCAGAAATTTTAGGGCGTCATCCGGCGTCAGGCTAGCGGGAAGGCGGGGCTGCTTTAATTGCTGGCTTGTCCAGCCGCGCGGATCGTTACCAATGATGGTGAGCTCGCCGGGTTTCGCGCCGAGGCCAAAGCGCGCTGCCGCATGCAATGGCAGAGCGTTACTCACGCAACTCGCCACGGTTATCCGGTGGTGTGCGACGGCGCGGCGGCGCGTCGCCCCGGTCCCGGCGTTCCGGCCGGTCAAGAAACGCGGTGCGCGCGTCGGCGGGCAGCACATCGGCTACATCCAGCATCATACCCTGCACCAGCGATTGCATGCTGCGCATTTGCTCGTCCATCCGCCTGAAGATGGCCTCGGCATCGGCCCGTCGGTAATCGTCGCGTTTGAGCACCGTATCGAGCGCTTCGCGCGTTTCACGAATCGCGCTCATCTGCTGTTTCATGCGCGGCATATAGCGCGCAATGACGGGCTTCACTGCGGCGCGATGCTCGGCCGGTAACTGCTCCATTTTATCCTGGAACCGTTCCAGGAACATGCCACGTTCACGCGGCGGCTCGCGCCATTGCCCATCGCCAAACAGCCACCCTAACAAAAATACGTTCATTGCCAGCGAGACGAACAAGACCACGCCCCCCCACCACCGATGCGGCGAACAATGTTTCATAAAGCCTCCGTCCAGTTCGGTTCACTCAGCACTGTGGTCAGCTCCATCCCGTAGCCTGAAGTATCGGGCGTGCTAAGCTGGGCGGAGAGCAGCCCAAGTGCTGCAAACGCGGCGAGCGCTGCGCCTTTCATATTCAATGCATAATCCCATTCGCTGAATGCCCGGCGCACCCATGTCAGCCACCCGAGTTTCTGCGGCTGCGCCGTCGCCTGAGCGACAATCCGTGCCGCCAGACCCGGCGGTACGGCGGGCGCCGTGCGGGCGAGCGCGTCGCGTAATATCATGTCTTCGTCGTCATGCCGCATGGCGGGCTCCTTCATATAGTTCCTTCAACTGCGTGCGGAGGCTTTTTCGCGCTCGCACCAGTAATCCTTCCAGCGCTTTAAGGTGCAGCCCCATCAGGCTAGCGGCTTCGGCATTGGTATATTCCTCTGTGTAGCACAGCGTGATGGCGGCGCGTTGCTGCGGCGGCAGACTGGCAATGGCGGCCTGCAACTGGTTGGCTTCCTCGTGGCGGGCGGCCAGTTGTTCGGCATTTTCACCCCCATCGGCTACGGCATGCAGCACCGATTCCTCGACCGCCTGCGGTCGTTTACGCCGGCACATATCGAGACTGGCATTCACCACGATGCGGTGTAACCAGGTGGTGAAGGCCGCCGTATCGGGCTGGTAGTTCCGCGCATGGACCCACACTTTAGTGAAGGCCTCCTGCGCGGCGTCCTCGGCTTCATGGTCGTGCGGCAAAACCCGACGCGCGATCGCATACGCGCGGGGGAGATGCCGCCGTACCAACACGCCGAAGGCCACGGAATCGCCATCGGCGACCCGGGCCATCAACGTTGCGTCGGTAGCGGGTTCGGTGCTCATTATCTGCACGTTACACCGTCCGATGTGCGGGCAACAGCGTTATTCCGCTACCCCGCCGGCTGCCTCGCGCTTGGTTTTCCCTTCCGCGCGCTTTGCCGCCCATTTCTCCTTCATTTCGGCATGTTTGGCGTCACGTTCTGCCTTGGTGATTTTGCCGTCGCCGTTTGTGTCGAGCTTGGCGAATAATTTGTCGCCCTGGGCATGGAATTCCTCGCGGGTCACGATGCCATCTTTATTGGTGTCGGTTTCCTCGAACATCTGGCCGTGGCGTTTACCGTGCTCGCCCTTTGGGCCTTCGGCCATGGCCTGACCGGCAAACAGGGCGACCATAACGCCCACGGCGCTCAAACTAGCAAATTTCTTCATGTGATTCTCCTTTGGTTGCTTCGTACGCAGGTACCGTACCATCCTGATACGCATCACAACGCCATTACCCTGCGCGACGACAGTACTATTCTGCCAAGGGTAGGCTAAGGCAAAGCTCGCACGCATACGGCGATAGCGGGACGACCTCAATCACCGCATGCAATCGGCGTAGCAACAATGCCGCCAGTTGGACATTGCCATGCTGGCTGAGCGTTTCCGCAAACATATGGCCACTATGGGTTTGCTGGCGCACAAAATAGGCGGCGCGTTCATCACTGCTCATCCGGCCGGGTGCCAGCTCGCTCACTACAATGCTCAGTAAGGCCCGCCGGTTCAGCGGATCGCGCAGGCAACGGATGCGAAGGGTGCTTTCATCCTCCGCATAGCGGATCATGCCGAGCAGCATCATCCAGACCACATGCGACAGAATCGCCGGGTCGGCCTTTGCCTGCACCGAGCTATCGACCTCGACCGTGGTGAGTTGCATGGCACGGCGATCGAGACTAGGCGCAAGTGCCAGCATGGTCTGCTGCATCATGTCGGCCAGCCGAACCGCCTGAATCTGGGTAGGGCTGCTCTCGTGCGATAAGGTCAACGCACCGGCAATTAAGCGGAGGTTAAAACTTGCTTCGCAGACATCGTCGAAATCATAGCGTAAATCCTGATCGCGCCGCTGGTGGTCGATATGCTCCTCCAGGTAATGGGCGTAGCCAAGCACCGCCTGGTATTGCTGAATCGCGGCCTGATTTGCCGAACGCATAAGTATGGATTGTTGGGAGCGATACTGGGCTAACACCTGGCGGGCATGATCGAGTTCACGCCGCAATTCCTGACGATGGCACGCTTCTTCCTGGACCATGCAGGCCAGATGACGGACCACTTCCAGTGTACGGGGTATCGAGCGGGGCACCACCGGACCGCCCACCGGCTGACCGAGATGGGTCGCGGTGTCCTGGACAAGCTGCACTACCCGGGCCATCGGCACCGCGAAACGCCAGCAGAGTAGGAGATACATGCTTAGGAACGCTGCATTCACCGAAATCCATAATTGCACATCCTGTCCATGTAATTTTGCCAGGGCTTGCCAGAGCGAATCGCTAGCGAATGCGGATACGTTGCGTTCCATCATCATCGCGTTCAGAACGAATAGCAGCCCTCCAAACACGGTCAGGCTTACGCTGCTGGCATGATCGCTCAGCAGGCTCATTCGAAAATT
Organism: Alphaproteobacteria bacterium UBA6189; assembly: GCA_002422745.1. Taxonomy (GTDB): domain Bacteria; phylum Pseudomonadota; class Alphaproteobacteria; order Rickettsiales; family UBA3002; genus QFOX01. Next base: position 145 of record DITH01000107.1, on the reverse strand, counting down.
CAGGGTTTTAATAACCGCAGGGCGCATGTGGAATTAGATTTGCCCTATGTTGATTAAAAAAGGGTTAATTTTAAGTATTTTCCGTTAAGATCGGCAGGAAACCGCTTTCCTTTGCATCGGTTTATGGATATAAGATATGGGATTT
>DITH01000003.1:14499-14753 GCA_002422745.1 Alphaproteobacteria bacterium UBA6189 | reverse complement strand
AAAGCCCATATCGAGCATGCGATCCATCTCATCGAGCACCAGGTAATTGGCGTCGTGGAGCATCAGGTTGCCGCGCTCCAGATGGTCGTTAATACGGCCCGGCGTGCCGATGATGATACGCGGACGGGCGCGCAACTGTTGCAGCTGCATTGGCATCGAGTCGCCACCGATCAGCAAGGCGGTTTTAAGCGTGGAATACGGCCCGATGAATTGTTTCACCACTTTTTCCACCTGCTGCGCGAGTTCGCGCGTGG
>DITH01000003.1:0-14486 GCA_002422745.1 Alphaproteobacteria bacterium UBA6189 | reverse complement strand
GAAGGCGGCGGTTTTGCCCGAGCCGGTCATGGCGATAGCCATCACGTCGCGCCCTTCGAGCGCGAAGGGGATAGCGGCGGCTTGCACCGGGGTCGGGTCGATATAGCCCATCGCGGCGAGCGCCGTGCTGAGATTGGCGGGGAGGTTGAAATCAGAAAATGTCGTCATGAAGTAATTCCTTAGTGGTTGGTCCCGCACGAGCGAGAATTCGCAGGCGCGTGAATGATTTTCGTCGCGGCGCCGATGGAACGATCGCGGCGTAACGAACGAAAGGATGCAACGCTAAGGGGGCTGAAATCGGAAAACATAAACTGGCGGCAAGCCAGCTTATCATTTCAGGTTATAAAGCCCCCAGACGGTGCAGGGAGAAGGGTTCCGGAAGTCTGGCAGAAACTGCCGTTATTCCGGAACCCGTACCTATTTAGGCATCCAGTTTAAGGTTGCCGGCCGAGGTGCGGCCTTTATTGGTTACCAGCTCGTAGCTGACTTTCTGACCTTCGTTCAACGAACGCAGGCCAGCCTGTTCCAGTGCGGTGATGTGTACGAACACATCGGCTCCACCAGCATCCGGCTGAATAAAGCCAAAGCCTTTGGTGGTGTTGAACCATTTTACGGTACCGGTCGCCATAGAAACTCCTGTAGTGGCGGTTGTTCCGCCTGCCGCCGACATGGCGACAAAGCGGCGAGTCGAATTTGGTCGCGCGTAATGGGTACGCGCCAAACTCTTCGAGCCAACTTAGGGAGAAACGAAAACCGATATCTCAGTAGCGATTCACCCGAACCACGATAGGCAATTTCACCAGGTGAACGCTTAGCGGTAGTAAGTATAGTCTTAAGAGTCCAATTTAACTCTGGACGCATATATGAGTGAAAAAGGCGCATTTGTCAAGGTCAATCGGCGGTTTGACGTTTACCTGCCGGGGTAAATGGTCTATTGCCGCGCCATGCAACAGCCCACCACCCACTGCGGTACCATCGCGCTTATTGGCGCACCGAATGCCGGAAAATCCACCTTGCTCAACCGTTTGGTTGGGCAGAAAATCTCTATCGTGACGCCCAAGGCGCAAACCACCCGCAGTCGCGTCATGGGCGTGGCGCTGTCGGGCGAGGCGCAGATGGTGTTTCTCGACGTGCCGGGTATTTTCTCGGCCGAAGCGGGGTTCGAGCGCGCCATGGTAAAGGCCGCTTGGAACAGTGCCCGCGAAGCCGATGTGATCCTTTTTCTTTATGATGCGCGCAAGCGGCCGACGGATGAAACCGAGGCGGCGCTGCAACGTCTTTCCGTCATGGACAAGCCGATCTATCTGGGGCTGAACAAGATTGATACGGTGAAGGCCAAGCCGGAACTGCTGGCCCGTGTGCAATGGTTTACCGAGCGGTTACAGTGGCGCGATGTGTTCATGATCTCGGCCCTAAGCGGCGACGGCGTGAAGGAAATGAAAGAGGCATTGGCGGCCAGCCTGCCGCAAAGCCCCTGGCTGTACCCGGAAGATACACTGACGGACCTGCCGATGCGCATGATCGCCTCCGAGCTGACGCGCGAGCAATGTTTCCTGCTGCTGCAGCAGGAGCTACCCTACACGCTGACGGTGGAGACCGAACAGTATAATATCGCCGCAGACGGGGTGGCCGAGATCCATCAGACCATCATCGTGCAGAACGAGCGGCAGAAGATGATCGTGATCGGTAAGGGTGGGGCGATGTTGAAGGATATCGGCCAGCGGGCGCGCCGCGAAATCCGCCGCGCATCGGGCCAGCCCTGCCGCCTGCAGCTGTTTGTCAAGGTGCGCGCCGACTGGAAAGACAAGCCCGACGTGTATCAGTATCACGGGCTGGAATATAAGAAGCCCTAACCCCTCCCGGTACCCTGTCCCATGCATCACTGGACGGACGAAGCACTGATTCTGGACGTGGCCAAATTCGGCGATGCGGATGCGCTGGTGCAGCTTTTTACGCCCCAGCACGGTGTTTGCCGCGGCATTGTAAAGCGTGGGTTCTCGGGCAAAGGGCGGGCCGATCTGCAGCCTGCTACCCAGGCGCAGGTGCAGTGGAAGGCGCGGTTGCCCGAGCATATGGGGACGGTAACGCTGGAAGGCAGCCATGGGTTTGGCCCGCGGGTAATGCATGATCCCCTGCGGCTAGCCGCCATTGGCAGCGCTTGTGCACTGACGGCGCGCTGCGTGGCCGATCACGACCCACATCCCGAACTATATTATGCCCTGCTCGCGTTCATGAAGCATGTGGCGGCGGGGGTGGAGAAGCGCATCTGGCTGGCGGAATATGTGCGGTTGGAGCTGGCCCTGCTGGAGCTCGCCGGGTTCGGCCTCGATTTAAGCCAGTGTGCTGCGACGGGAGAAACAGAGGAGCTGGTCTATGTTTCGCCCAAAACCGGGCGAGCGGTAAGCCGCGCGGCAGGGCTTCCCTATCACGACCGATTGCTGGCTTTGCCCCATTTCCTGCTGGTGGCCGAGGAATTGCCCGATAACGTGCAGGAGGTCGCCCACGGACTGGCGCTCACCGGTCATTTTATCGAGACCCGGCTGCTGCCCGCCCTGCACCGGCATACGCCCATGCTGCGTGGTCATTTTTGCCAGCTATTGCAACGGCAAGGGGCGGTGGAAACCCACTGAATCTTCATCAGACTGTCATATTCCTTGTCGTCATTTTTGCTAGAATGACATGGTAAGGAACATGATGAGCGAACCCACTACAGCACGTACAAAAGCCCAGGTCGACGCCGAAGTTGCCGCCGCACAGCGCGCCGCACAACTGGAAGTCGCCCGCGAGAACCTCGGCGATCCGCGTGCGCCGCAAGTGGTAGAAACCGAAGCCGAACGCCGCGCCCGTGAAGCCGAGGCGGCCAAAGCGCCGGTTGTCGCTGCCCCGGCCACGCCGGCGGCTGCTCCTGTCACCAACGATGCGCTGGAGAACGCACTGGAGTCGCATGTCGAAGCCAGCCGCCGCACCCTGCACGAGACCGCCGAGAAAACACCGGAAAGCCGCATTCGCCCCACCGACCTGACCGATGCGCGCCTGCAGATGAGCCTTAACCGCCTGGAAGGCAAGTTCATCGAGCTGGAGAAAAAACTTCTTACCTGGCCGGATCAGGATGCGCGCATTACGCGCCTGGCCGAACTGCGCAGCCTGCATGGTACCCTGGTGGCGGATTTCCGTACCCTCGACCGGCGTGCGCAGGCCGCCTCGCCTGAGGAACGCGCCGAGATTCAAAAAGCAACCGGCGCTACCACCAAGCAAATCCTTGGCGAGTGGCGCAAACTTAACCATCCCACGCCGGGGGTGGATTATTTTAACCGCGAGATCCAGCCCAAGCTGTTCGCTGGCGCCAACCGGTTCGGTGAACTGGCGCGCGACGGGGTGGATTTGACCACTAAAACCGGCAAAGAACTGCTGACGCAGGGCGACCAATTCATCAAGGACCCGGAAGGATTTTTCAACGGGGTGGGCGAAAACGCGGCGGAAGCCGGTAAAAACTTCATGGATAATCTGAACCCCGGCAAAATCGCCATGGGGCTGATTATGCTGGGCGGCGCCTACCTGACGTCGAGCCTGTTCGGCCCGGGACCGCTGAAATGGGTGCTATTACTGCTGCTTGCCCCCGCCGCCATGATGATCGGTACCGGCAAGCTGGGCGATAATCTGAACAACTGGTTCTCGAAAATTGGCGGCAAGGATCGCGACGGGGCGGAGCAGGCACAAGGCGTCGCCATCAATGGCCCGCAACAGCACCCGGCCATGGGACAGGCGCAAACGGTGCATCCTGCCGTGGCGCACATGCAAGCCATGCAGGGTGGCTACTCGCCGCAACTGACCCAGTCGGCGGCGCAGGCCGCGCACCCGGCATTGCATGGCGGTGTCACGACCGATGCTTTTGGCCAGCAGCTTTACGATCAGGGCGCATTTCCCGCACCTGCAGCCCCGGCCTATGCCCCGCCAGCGCCTTCCAGCCGTACCCAGTTTACCGTCGGAAGCCAGGGTGTGCAGGTCCGCCAGGGTTCGGTTGGTTATTCCTTCCGTCCATAACTTCGCCAAAACCCTTGCAATCCCTGCCATAGCCGCTAATTTCGCCGCCCAATGGCCAGCCAGAATCCATCGCAGCACATTCAACCCGTCGCATTTAAAGATGCGCTGGGCCAGCGCTATCTGGCCTATGCGCTTTCCACCATCACCGCCCGTTCACTGCCCGATGTGCGCGATGGATTGAAGCCGGTGCATCGCCGTTTGCTGTATGCGATGATCCAGCTAAGGCTCGACCCCAATTCCGGCTATAAAAAATGCGCCCGCGTGGTGGGCGATGNNGTGGGTGACGTGATCGGTAAATACCACCCCCACGGCGACTCGGCGGTGTATGACACCATCGTCCGCATGGCCCAGTCCTTTTCCATGCGCTACATGCTGGTGGACGGGCAGGGCAACTTCGGCTCGATCGATGGCGATAACGCCGCGGCCATGCGGTACACCGAAGCAAAGCTGACCGAAGCCGCCATGATCCTGATGGAGGATATGGACGCCGACACGGTCGATTTCCGCCCTACCTATGACGGCGAAGATAAAGAGCCCATCGTCATGCCGGCGGGGTTTCCCAACCTGCTGGCCAATGGCTCCGAAGGCATCGCGGTGGGGATGGCCTGCGCTGTGCCGCCGCATAATATTCTCGAGCTGTGCGACGCGCTTACCTACCTCATCAAAACGCCCAACGCGTCGATCGAAAAACTGGTCAGCTTCGTACAGGGGCCGGATTTCCCGACCGGTGGGTTGCTGGCCGAAACCACGCAAACGCTGATCGACGCGTACACGAACGGTCGTGGCAGCCTGCGTATTCGCGCCCGGTGGGAGAAGGAAAGCTTCAGCCATGGCATGTACCAGATCGTGATTACGGAAATTCCGTATCAGGTGCAGAAATCGAAGCTGATCGAAAAAATCGCCGATCTGTTCCGCGACAAGAAACTGCCGCTGCTGGCGAACATCCAGGACGAATCGACCGACACGGTGCGAATCGTGCTGGAGCCGAAATCCAAAAATGTCGACCCCGCCTTGCTGATGGAATCGCTCTACCGGGTGACCGACCTTGAGATTCGCTACGGCATGAACCTTAACGTGCTGGGGGCCGACGGTATCCCGCGCGTGATGAACCTGCGCGAAATTCTCCAGGCCTTTCTTGACCATCGCCACGAAGTGTTGGTGCGTAAATCCGAGTACCGGCTGGCGGCGATTAAACGGCGGCTTGAAATTCTCGAAGGTTTGCTCACCTGTTACCTCAATCTCGACGAGGTGATCCGCATTATCCGCGAGGGCGACGAGCCTAAGCAGGAGCTGATCGCGGCATTCGACCTTACCGAATTACAAGCCGACTCGATTCTGAACATGCGCCTGCGCCAATTGCGCAAGCTCGAGGAAATCGAGATCAAACGCGAGCATAAAGACCTTAAGGCTGAGCAGAAAGAGCTCAGCACTCTGCTGAAAAGCGACGAGCTGCGCTGGACACGGGTGGGGGATGAAATCAAGGCGGTGAAGAAAAAATTCGCCGCCAACAAGGCGCTGGCCACCCGCCGCACCGAGCTGACCGACGCGCCGGTGATGGCCAATATTTCTGTCGAAGCGTTTGTCGAGAAAGAGCCGATCACCGTCGTGGTGTCGCGCCTCGGCTGGATGCGTGCGTTCAAAGGCCATTACGACGATTTGCCCGACCTGAAATTCAAGGAAGGCGACGGGCCGGGCTTCCAGGTGAAAGCCAAAACGACCGACAAATTATTGGTCTTCTCAAGCGATGGTCGTTTCTTCACCCTGCCATGCGACAAGTTGCCCGGCGCAAAGGGCCATGGCGAGCCGGTGCGGCTGATGATCGATCTCGGCAACGAGGAAATCGTCACCATGCTGCTGCATGAGTCGGACAAAGAGCGGCAGTTGCTGCTGGCATCCGACGTTGGCAAAGGTTTCCTGGTCGACGAAAAAGACGTGGTGGCGCAAACGCGCACCGGTAAGCAGGTGCTGCAAGTGCCGCAAGGCTCGAAGGCTGTGGTTTGCACCCCGGCCGACGGCGACTACGTGGCCGCCATCGGCACCAACCGTAAGCTGCTGGTGTTTCCCAAAGACCAGGTGCCCACGATGAAACGCGGGCAGGGCGTGGCCTTGCAGAAATACAAAGGCGCCAAACTGTCGGACGCGAAAGTATTCAGCTTCGCCGAAGGCCTCAGCTGGCAGACTGGCGAACGCACCCGGTTAGAGACCGATATGAAACCCTGGGCGGGCAACCGTGCCGGGCAGGGCGGCTTGCCGCCGGTGGGCTTCCCACGCTCGAATAAATTCGGCGAATAGTTTTAGTGTGTCGCTCAAGCGCCGTTAGTGGCTTTCCGCCTCAATGGCGGTGTCGTTTTGCGCTTTAGTAGTGACGCAAAACTCCCTGTTCGCTTTTTGAGGCTGTTTTTTTTAAATCACCCGGATTGCCGGGAAGCGCAGGGTAATCGTGGTGGTGCGGTCCTGCGTGGTTTTCATCTCCAGCGTGCCCTGATGCATCGCCACCAGCAGACGGGCCAGCGCAAGTTCGAGCCCGTGCTTGGTGCGGGAGGCATGCGGCACGAACGTGCCCAGCGATTTCAGGCGCGTGCTGTCGACTACGGCACTGCCGACATACGAGAAACACAAGGCTAGCTCCTGCGCCTTGAGGGCACTGGTGATGCGAATCACATCGCCGGCATTGAGGTGGCGCGCACTGGCTTGCAGGATATTGAGAATCAGCTGCTTGATGCGCAGCTCATCGCCACGGAAGCGCGGCATCGTCGGGTTTACATCGAGCTGCACATCGATATTGCCGGGGTTTTTATCGCGGAAAATACGGCAGGTTTTCTGTAACACGAAGCTTAAGTCGACTTCGCTTTCGTTCAGTGCCAGCAAGCCGGTTTCCGCTTCGGAGATCGCTTTGATATCCTCCAGCATGGCCATTAGCTGCTGGGCATGCTCGTGGACTTCGTAAGCGTGCTGGGCGTAAATCGGGTTGCCGAGCGGGCCGAATTGCTGGTCTTTGAGCGTTTCGATCTGTTCGAGGATCATCTCGGTCGGCTCAGTGAGCTGTTCGCCGACATAGGCAAAAAATTCGGCTTTCACCTGGTTGGTCAGCTGCGCGGCTTCCTTGATGCGGTTGAGCTCGGCATTCTTGGCGCGCAGTTCGAGCTCGATGCGTTTGCGTTCCTCGATAAAATCGTACAGGCGTTTGATCTCGTGGCTGAGCTGTTCGATCTCGAGAGGGCCGCGGGTGCGCGATTCATCGAACGGCTTGCCGCGCACAATGTCGGCGGTTTGCGTGGTGATCTGCATTACCGGGTGAATAATGCGCCGGCGTACAGTGTAGAGCACGAACAGCAGGAAGACGGCGATCACGATAAGCTGGAACAGGCGCGGCAGAAGCTGGGCGCGCAACTCCTTGCTGGTGCGCTCGGAATCGAAGCCGAGAAACAGGATATAGGGATATTGGCTGGAGCGCTCGTAATAGCGGTAGCCGGCATCGCTGCCAAAGAAGCCACCATTGCTGAACTGTGCACTCGGCAGAGCGGCGAAGTCGATGGCGAGCAACGCGTTCACGTCGAAATGATTGGTAAAAAAATCCTCGGCGGCTTTATTGCGGGTTAGCAAGGTGAGTGCCATATTGGTGATGGCAAAACGCACGCCGGAATCTTTAAGTGTGCGGCCAATATCGTCGGCCAGTTTTTCGGTGTCGAGCGCCACCACCACCGTACCGGCATAGGTGCCGTTATTATCGGTCAGGCCCAGGCTAAGTGGTAGCACCCATTTTTGCGACAGGCGGCCCTGGATCGGGCGGCCGATATGAACCTTCCAGGGTTCGGCGATCGATTTTTTCAGGTAATCGCGGTCGGACACATCGATCGATTTTTGCAGCACGCCGAGATTGCTCGACACGGTGAGCTGCTGGTTGCGGCTGATCCACGAAAATATGCTGCGTTTGGGGCCTTCGGTTTTAGCGAAGGAGAAAAACAGCTGGGCGATGGCGTCCTGGTTTTCGATCCCCGTCGCCTGGATCTGGCGACCGACGGATTCGAGGATATAAGCGGCATTTTCGATCTCGACGATCAGCGCGCGGTCCAGTCGCAGCGATTCGCTTTCAATGCGTTTATACAGGTCGTGACGGAAGGTTTTTGCCGTTTCGACCGTCATCCATGCCGACACCAGCAACAGGACAAACAGGATAAACACCGACAACAGGGTGAAATCGCGGCTTAACGAAGGTTGTGTACGGACGGTGAGCATTCGGCCGACTTATAGCGGGAAACAGGCGGTTAGGCAATCGGCTCGCATCAGGCGAGCGATGCGGCCTGTTCGGGCGCATGCGCCAGCCTGCCTTCCATCTGGGCCAGCTGCACCTGCGGCTGCGGGCGTTCTTCCACTTCCGGCTGGGTAAGCTCGTCGGTCGCCGTCGGCTGGGGAGCTGGGTGCGCGGCATCGGGCAGGGGCTGCCGGTCGCGCTCACGCAGCTGTTTATCGAAAACGGGGGCGAGCACGCGCGTGAACACATAGAGCGCGCCGCTGGTGATCAGGGTGTAGAAGGCGTCGAGCGTAATGTAGCTGAACACTTTACTGCTGGTGCGGTCGATCGCCATGCCTTCGCGAACTATCTCATGAGGGCTGATGGCACGCGCCTGGTTGATATGTTCGATAGCCGTACGGTCTTTATGGTTAATCGCGCCATCGAGCCAGCGCCCGGCTTTGGTCGAATATTTATCGATGGCTAGCCCGTGTTTGCCCAGCGGCGATGTATTGGAGCCCAGCAAAAGGCTGGTGCCGAAGGTGGCGCCGAACGCTAGCAAGCGCGACGCGGCGACCGAATTCCATGTTTGTTTTGGAGCGGAAGCGAGGTCCTCATGCGCCTGGCTGATGGTGCTGTCCGAATCGAATTTTTCGCGGCCATAGAGCCATTGGTCGAGTTTTTTAACGATACCGGCTTTATTGTCCTCCAGCCACTTGATGGGCAGGACCGACATGATTGATCCACCGAGAAACAGTGCCAGAATGGTTTTGTTTGAATCCACCGTGCGCTGATACTTTTCGAGCGCTTCGCCGGTGCGATGCCCTTTGGTAGCATTAATAAAGAGCTCACTGCCACGGGAGAACATTTTTGCGCCGGGCTTGAAATCGCGCAATGCCCAGCTCATCACGACCGAGGCGGCGGTCACCCCCAGATAGCCGACGCCGAAATAGGTGCCGAGGTTGAACACGNNTTCCTCGCCACGCGTGCGGTTCTTGAAGCCTTCCGCCACGTAATTATGGTGTTTGCCATCCGCGCTCACCGACACGGCCGCGGGCGCATCAGCGGCCGGCACATCGGGGGTAAACTCTGTATTTACTGTCGGGTTCTCGGTGTTCACACGTACTTCGGGTTAGAATAATCCAGTCTTCATCCTACCACGGGGTGGGCCTGCCTATTGTGAAGCTTTTGTGAACAATACAGCGGTTTAGGAAGATTTATGCGGCGGTAAATACGGGCCAAATTCATCAAACTGTCACACAGCGGGCACGTGGTTTTTTGTACAGTAATGCTAGCGTAATCTATCAGGATGCCACCGAGGATGACTATGACCGAACCTGCAACCCAGACCGATCACACGGAACAGCCCGATACCACCGCACTGGCGGACACCACCGCGTCGGCCGCCAAGCGCGAGCCGGTGAATCTGCCGGAAGCCGTCATCAAACCATTGCCGGGCGAAGCAGCGGTTCTGCCGCCGGCGCACCGCTCCGTCATCGTGTTAAAGCCGGTGCTGGAACAGGCGGAGAAGAATCTCGCGCAGTATGTGCGGCCCTATCTGATCGAAGCGCTAAAAGCCAAGGGGGAGAGCCCGGCCGATATCGATACGCTGCTGAACGATTGCCAGATCGATCTGAGCGACGAGCTGAATCACACCAAAACCGACATCAAAATCACCCTGCTTGGCACGCATGTGGGCAGCAATGAGGCATTGCTTGGCAATCTGCTGGTGGAGGCGTTGAAGGCGCATCCGCAATTCAGCGCCTATTGGGAAGGGGAACATAAGCTTCACGCCCAGAAGGTGAAGGGGGCGGAGCATACGCAAATCCAGGTGCATATCCCAGGCCTCGAGGAGGCGGAATATGCGCAGCTCATGCAATCGCTTGCCGCCAGCGTGGCGCCAGTCACCCTAAGCGCGCATGCCGCCAAGCGCGAGGAGCCGCAAGCCGATGCTGCCGATACGGCGGCGCACGGCGCGCAATGCAGCTGTGCAAATTGCGAACGCCCGGCGACCCCCGATGCCGCGCAGACAGATGCGCCCGTGCTTGCAGAACAACAAGCCGAAGGGCAAGTAGCGGTGAACGAGAACGCACCCGTTCCGCAGGTCGACGAAGTGGCCGATCACGCAGTGCTGGCTCAACCGCCGCACCAGGTACAGGCGCGCGGCTAATGGCCTTATTCCCCACTGACCAATCGCTGGGCGACCTCATCAGCAGCAAGCTGATGGACGCTTCGCAATGGGTGGGGCATCATTTTCATGGTGCGAATGGGGGCGTGACCGCCCAGGCGATCGACGCGCAGGCGGCGTTGCCGATGGAATCGTTACCGCTGATCGATGAACGGCTACGGCCGCGCGCACCGATGGTGGCTGAGGAGATCGAGATCCTCACGCGCTTGCAGCTGAGCAATAACGGTTTTCGTCACGCACGGCTGATCAATGCGCAAAGCCATCCTGAATTGTACGCGGCCTGGGGCGCGTTGTGCCGGCGCGCCGGGCATCATGGCCCGATGCCGCAGCTGATTCTGACCGAAAGCAGCATACCCAACGCCATGGAACTGCATAGCGGCGAAATGGTGGTGACCAGCGGATTGTTGCAGCGGCTGAACATGCGCGAGGTAATCGCTGTGTTGGGCCATGAGCTGGGCCATAGCCGCCACGAACATGGCATGGTGCGCGGCACGGCAATGGCGTTTTTTGCCGGGATGGGGGCCTTGCTGGGTAATTTTGTCGGCAAGGTGGGTGGTATCGGGCCGGTAGCCAGCACGGGCTTGCACAAGCTGGGCAAGCCGGGTCGGCTGGCTGCCGATTTCCTATTCGGACCGCACCGTGAAGGGCCCGCCTCGCTGCTTGGCAGTGCGGCGTATATCGGCATGGGTGCAGCTACCGGGCTAATGGTGGCCAACCAGATCACCGTGAAACCGACCGAGCTGCAGGCCGATATCGACGGCACCATCATCAGCGGCGATCCGGATGCGCTCATCAGCGCGCTGGAAAAACTCCATGCCAGCGATACCCGCAAAGGGCTTGGCCGCTGGTTTGGTTATCTGAAATCCGGCTACCCGACGATGGAACAGCGCATCGAGGTGATTCGTAAAGTAGGCGCCGAACAGTCCGGACAGCCCCTGCCGGAAGTGCTGGCGCCTGTAGGCCGCCCGGCACCGGAAAGCGCCCAGCCGCTGGCCAAAGTGCACGAGGTGACGCTGGGCGACCGTGTGGCCGCGCCGGACACGGCAATGGCAGCGGAAAACGCCCGTTAGGGGCGTGACAAATCGCCCGTGCTGCGCTACATGGCCGCCATGCAACCACTCATCCGCATTGCTACCTTTTATTGCTTCACGCCGATTGACGCGCCTGAAGGGCTGAAAGCACCGATGCTGGCGCGCATGCAGGCGCAGGGCGTGCGCGGCACGATTACGCTGGCGCGGGAAGGTATCAACGCTACGATTTCGGCCGAGCCTGCATCGCTCGAGGCGTTCATGGCCGAGCTGCATGGCATGCTGGCATTCACCACCCCGACCTACCGTTTAAGCGAAACGCTGGGCCAGCCTTTTAAGCGCGCCAAGGTGAAGGTGAAACCCGAACTGATTTCGCTGGGCGAAGCGGCGCACCCGGCACAATGCGTGGGGCGGTATGTGAAACCGGTGGACTGGAACGCGCTCATCACCGCGCCGGATGTGATTACCGTCGATACCCGCAACGATTACGAGTATGCGCTGGGCCATTTCACCGGCGCGGTCAATCCCGGCACGCGGCATTTCAAGGATATGGTTGCGTGGACGGCGGCCAACCTGAGGCCCGACGACAAGCGGCGGATTGCTATGTACTGCACTGGCGGTATTCGGTGCGAGAAATACTCGGCCTATCTCGTCGCCCATGGCTTTGGCGAAGTATACCACCTGCATGGCGGCATCCTGGCCTATCTGGAGCAGGTCGCGCCGGAGGAAAGCCTATGGCAGGGCCAATGTTTCGTGTTCGACGAGCGCGTGGCCGTGGGGCAGGGATTACAGGCGGCGGGTTAGTGTTTTTTGTGCCCGTTACGGTTACGCGCTTCCTGATAATTCGAATAGGCGTCACCCAGTTGGTCGAGATACGGCCTGGCTTTCCTTTCCATCCCCTGCCATCGGCTTAAATCGTAAGCGCTAGCCATTGCCTTTTTAAATTGCTCGGGCGCCATGCTCAGCGCTTCATCGGGCGTGCGGGCCATGGTACCAAGCAAGGCGTTTTCATCGCCCAGATGCTTCAGGCTGAAATCGGTTATCTTACGCCACTGGTCTTCGAATGCCGTTCTTTGCGGTTTGGTTCGCGTCGCTTGCACGCGACTGGCGAAGGATGTCGCCGGCTGTGGCGCACTGATCGGACACTCATGGTAGAGGGTTTCGACCTTCTTGAGATCCTCGGAGCTAATTTCGCATGTTTCGCCGCCGCGTCGCTTAGTCGGCCGCACCCGGATAGATTGGCCATCGAGCTGAATCGTATACCGGCCAAAGATATCCGGTGCCTGATCGGTTGGGATCTGTTGAGTCATCGCATCCCAGAGTTGAACAAGCTGCGGGTTGGTTTCGGCTACCTTTAAATGCTTGCTTACATCTTTGCGGGTGAGTGCTTGGTTATATTCACGCTCGTAATCCCGATACGCGGCGGCGAATGTTTCCAAATCCTCTTTGGCGAGGCTCCAGGTATATTGGTGTTTATGCGGGCGGCCGTTCAGATGAACAACGGCGGCGTTCGGAAGCTGGACAGGCACGGGGCCGAGCAGCCCGCGCTCCTGCGCCACGATATCATCGTACTGCTTCTGGGCCTGCCCCGTCAGGAGGTTCCAGAACTGGTTAAAAACCGTATGGTCGCGCATGGTACGCAATGCCGCCGTGACCTCGGTAACAGATACCCAAGGGCGTTTCATGGGTGTGGAGACCAGCGCGGTGGAGTCCATCGTAACGTCTGGGGGAGATGCTTGGTTGAGATGCAGCAGCGTGGAAAGAGCAGGCATGCTGGTTTCGGCCAGTAGCCACTTAATATCGGCGCCTTGCATATACGGGTGCATACGAAACTGCGCACCACGGAATTCAAACGCTGCCTCGTTGGTTTGGGGGTCGAGCGCCTCGCGTGCATGTGCTTCCAACTGTTTCCAAAGGGGATGCAGCTTGCTATGGGGGACGCGCAAATGTTTCAGGACATGGGTTGCGAAAAGAAAGCCGGGGGGCGTGCTTCGAACTGTCCCCAGATTCGGCAGAGTGGTTGCTGGATGTTCGGCGCGTGGCGCTGTCAGATCAATCGGCGTAGGTTCCGGATCTTCCACGGGTGTGTACCCTTCCAGTTGGGTGATGTAGGCATCGATATCAATCTTCCCCGGATCAAGACGCGTACGCAACGAACTGCTTAACGGGTGCGAGCGTTCGCTTGTCATATCCTCGGTCTGGTGATGCGCAAGACTTTCCCAATCCAGTGGGATGGATTGGGTTAAAACCATTTTGGCGGTAGCGAACGCTTTATGGTCGATCCGCTTGCCTGCCGGTATTTTCTCTATCAACTGGTATATCTTTACCAGGCCGCGTTTACTTACCGTGTGCGAGCCGGGAAATTTCAACCGATGGCTGGCTTCCAGCAGTAGCATGGTACGATCCTGCAACATGGCGCGTGCCTGTGCATCGGGGACATGCTTGCTCAGTGTCGCTTCGCAGAGCCCTTTGAGCGCATTGCGCACAGCAAACCAGGAATAATGGATGTCATGCGGTTGAATTGCAGGCGCGGCGTGATTGTGTTCAAGCGAAGGGGTATGCATGGCGTACTTTCCACAACGTGTTCAAAAACGGTCTGTATAAGAACCGTTTGTGACATCCGTATGACAGAACGTGATTTTTATCTGCTCACGGTTGAGATTTTTGCCCGGTGCGATATGGGTGGGGGATTGAAGTGAGAGTGTTCTATGCCTTCCTCCTGCCCCATTTGCTCCAAGCCCAGTGCTGCCGCCACCGCTCCGTTTTGCTCGGTGCGCTGTCGGCAGGTCGATCTGAACCGCTGGTTTACCGGTGCCTATGCCGTGCCCGCAGTGGAGCTCGACGATGTCGACGAGGAAGCGCTGGGTGAGGGCTCCGACCCCAGCGGAAACGATGCGTTCTGAAATGCTTGCCAAGCGGCTAGCGGGCCGCTATAGCACTGCCTCCGATCCATCGGAATGTGCGTTCGCGCCATGGCCAGGTAGCTCAGTCGGTAGAG
>DITH01000144.1 GCA_002422745.1 Alphaproteobacteria bacterium UBA6189 | reverse complement strand
AGCTGCTCGCCCTACCGCGTGCCGATTGCACGCCTGGCCGCCGCGCAGGCCGCGATTCGCCAGAAGCAGCAATAGCACAGGTTATCGCAATAGATTCCTTAGCCCGGAATCTTTGTAATTTTCTTTCATCCAACGATCATGCAGCTCGTCATAGGTTTGCTGCAAGATTTCCGGGCCTTTGATTTCAGTCGCAGGCAAATCGCGGGCGAGAGTCCCGTCGATGACCTTTATCAGGTTTAGCAACTTAGAGGCATGCGCGCTCCCCCACCCGTGCGCCTCTACGCCTAGCGCATACGTCACGTGATGTTTGCTCATAGATTCTATGGTTTCACGCATATCCAGCGGGAGACCGAGTTTTACATAGAATTTTCCACCAAGATCCCAATTACCTGTATCGAAGCTTACAGATATTCTTTCCATTTCCTGTTCGGAATAACCTCGTTTTTTCGCCACCTTACGAAGCGCTTCTGTGTAATATTCGCTTAAATTCACCAGAAGTTTATCTTTTGTTTCTGCCATAGCCGGTTGCCATGCAGGATCATTCGCATATGCCCTTCGTTCTCTGCCGTTTTTAATCAGGAGATCAAACCCCCATGTGTCTAGAGCATCGTTTATCACTTTGCTCCTAGCGGCTTAGCTGGCTGTATTGTTCTTCGCGGCGCTGTTCCATCGCGTCGATGCGTCGGCTCAGCTCGCGGAGATTCTCGTCCTGCACCTTGTTGTTGGTGCGTTGGCGCAGATTCTGCGCCACCAGGTAATAGCCCCCAATCGCCACTGCCAGCGTCGCGCCGGTTTTCATCACAATGTTGCTGACGTCATAGACACCAAGATAACGGCTGCGCTCGATGAGTCCTTTGAGGGGGTTTTTCGGCACGCCCATATGGCGCAGCCCATCGCTGACGAATTCGCCATATTCTTTCTTTTTAACGAAAATGGCATCGCGGGTTTCCTGGGCAATCTTGCGCGCTACGTCAGGCGCATCGCAATTTTGGTTGCTCATTTTTCCTTGGATAATCCCGCTGATCGCCTCATCGCGTTCCAACCGTTTGGTCTTAAACGGCTCCAGCCCACGGATTTCCTCGTAAAATTCTTTGTAAAGCTGGCTTGCCGCCGTGGCAATGGCAGCCACCGCTGCACCGCCGAACGCCAGGTTACGCACCCACGCTTTATCGATCACCGAATCGGTAAAATGCTCGAAGCCCGATTCCGTTGCCGGTTCGCTCGATGCGCTATGCGTGGATTTTTTCATGAGACCACTCTAGCGCAGCTTCATGACAGCTTGATGACAATACGCCGGAAAGTTGTATGTCCCGGTAATTGAAAACAAACTATTTTCTAAAAAATTTATTAATGCCGGCCGTAGCGTTTCATGCGGCGCTGCAATTGCAGCTTGCCGTCGGGCCAGATCACGTATTCGTCCATGATATCGGCGGGAATCTGCTGATCGCGTCCGTTGCCGATCACACCCGAGAGCAGCCCATCCGCATTCACGGTGCCCCCTTGGCGCGGATTGGCCGAGCTGAGAAGCGACAGTCGGCCATTGGGCAAGCCTTCGAATTGCACGGTGGCTTGCGGCGCCACTTCACGCGTCAGGCGGCTGCCGGCGACGTCGAACGCCACCACGTGCGGGCGACTGTCGAGGTTCGTCACCTTCAGTGCCAGCGCAGGGGTGCTGAGCAATCCCGCAACCACACCGATACTTGCCATCCTTACAATACGTTTCATGGTTATTTTCCTACGTCTGCATGCATTAAAAACCCATCGGCTTTAACCGGCCTTAGCCAGTTTCGCCGCCGCCACGGCCAGCGCATCCACCCGCTCATTCTGCGCATCGCCGCTATGGCCTTTTACCCAGGTCCAGCTGAGCCGGTGCGGCGCCGCCGCTTCCGATAAGGCCTGCCAGAGATCGACATTCTTCACCGGCTTTTTATCGGCTGTTTTCCAGCCGCGCTTCTGCCAGCCCGGCAGCCATTGGGTATACCCATCCATCACGTATTTGCTGTCGGTATGAATATGCACCGCGCATGGCTCCTTCAGATGGTTCAACGCGCGAATCACCGCCATCAATTCCATCCTGTTATTCGTCGTCTGCGCCTCGCCGCCACTGAGTTCGCGCTCGTGCACGCCGCTTTTTAATACCGCCGCCCAACCACCCGGGCCCGGGTTGCCGCTGCACGCACCGTCGGTATAGACCGTCACGTTTTTCATATCCCGTATTCCCCCGCATCCGTCACGCTCTGGTGAAAACGCAGTTTGCGCACATATTCCGCCGGATCTTTCGGCGTCACCAGCGCGCTTTTTTCGTGAAACAGCATGTCATGCGCCCGCGTCAGCAAAAACCGCAGCGCCGCACCGCGCACCAGTACCGGCAAGGCGGCACGTTCGGCATCGCTCAGCGGGCGCGTTTTCCGGTAGGCTGCCAGCAGTGCGTGGGCCTTGGTGCGGTTGAAGGCATGATCGCGCTCGAAACACCAGGCATTCACCGTAATAGCCAAGTCGTAGGCGAACGCATCGACGCAGGCGAAGTAAAAATCGATCACGCCGCTCACCCGGTCATGTGCATCAAAAAACACATTATCAGGAAAGAGATCGGCATGGATAATCCCCTGCTCCAACCCTGCCATCTCGGGCCAGTGCTCGTTGAGATAGCCCAGCTCATGGGCAATCATCTGGCGCATACCGGGCTGGATTTCGTCGACCCGCGGCTCAATCTTCTCGAACATTGCCTGCCAACCGGCGAGCGACAGGCTGTTGGCGCGCCGCCCCGCGAACCCACCCACGGCGGCATGCAACTGGGCCAGGGCATTGCCCGCCCCTATACAATGCGCCACGTCCAGCCGGGTGCGGCATTTGCCGGGCAGAAACGTTACCAGCGCTGCTGGCCGCCCGGCTACCTTACCAAACAGGCTCCCATTCACCCGTGCGACCGGCTGTGGGCAGGCCAGCCCTTTCGCCGCGAGATGCTGCATCAGCCCAAGGAAAAACGGCACATCCTCTGCCGCGACACGTTTTTCATACAGGGTGAGGATAAATTTTTGGCCGTCGACCAACTCCAGCAGGTAGTTACTGTTTTCTACCCCCTGGGCGATCCCCACCGCCAGCGCCAGCTCGGCCAAGCCGTATTCCGTACGGATAAGCGCCGCAATTTCTTCATTTGCCAGTTGAGTATAAACAGCCATGCGCGCAACATGGCATCGAACGACCGCCCTGTCATCCCCGCCAATGGCCCTGGCCAAAATATTTTTCTATTTTTCGCTGGAAGGCAGCAGGCGATTTCGCTAGGGTGAGTGCGCTCGGCAGTGGCAACGCTGCTCAATCACCAAAAAAGCAAACATTATTAGCAAGCGCCGATTTCAGGCAAAGGAGAGTAGCTCATGTTCCGCCGCAAGGAAGATGGTTCCGAAGAATTGATCAACGACACTGAATCCAACCAGGGCACGACTGCGCCGCAAGCCGCGTCGTCCGCGCCTGCGGCTGTTGCACCGGTGGCACAAGCCGCTTCGTCGGCGCCTGCTCCGGCAGCAACCGCCCCGGCGGCGCAACCTGCTCCCTCCTTCCGCCCGGCACCGCCGCAAGCGGCCATGGCGGCATCGCGTCCGGCACCGGCGCCCGCCCCGGCATCGATGGCTCCGGCCAGCGCACCGGCTGAGCGTCCGCATGCTCCGGCACGGATGAACAATGCCAAGCGCATCCTTACCGTCGGGCCCGACATTCAAATGAAGGGTGAAATCACCACCTGCGATCGCGTCGTGATCGAAGGGATGGTCGATGCCACCATGCGTGAAGTCCACACCGTGGAACTGGCCGAGACCGGCTCACTCAAAGGCACTGCCGAGGTGGAAGACGCCGAAATTTCAGGCAGCTTCGAAGGCGACCTGATCGTGCGTGGCAAGCTGACGATTTACAGTGCGGGCCGCGTGCGTGGCAACATCACCTACGGGGAAATCGAAATCCAGCGCGGTGGGCAAATCAGCGGCAATATCCGCAACGTTGCCGAAGCCAAGCAGGGTGCTGCCGCAACGCCTCAAGCCTCAAGCAAAAAAGCGGCCTAAGCCGTAAGGAAGCGTCACTTCCGAAAACCGCGCTGGGCAAACCGGCGCGGTTTTTTTATACTGGGCCATTATGAATTATCACCCCCGCAATTTAGCCCAGCATTTTATCCCCATCGCGGCCGATCCACTCCCCAACCGCATTCGGGCCGATGCGTTATGGGAGGAGGCCCTGCAGCAGGATCCCCCTAGCCTCGCCTTAATGCTGACCGCCTGCCGCTATGCAGCGCATAAAAGCACGCGCGACATGGCGGAAGCGTTATCGCAACGCCTGCCCGATGACCGGAAAGTCAGCCATGTCAGCGTGCATAAATGGGAACAGGGCGTTGCTGGCCGCAAGCCGCTTGTGCCCAGCATCGCGCTTTTTTCGCCGAACGACCTGGTAACCGCCTACGGCTTTATCGTCATGCGTGCAGACCACGAAAACCCCTTGAACATCACTTCCACCATGGGCGAATGGTGGACATCGGCGCGCGAAGCCACGTTACGCGATTGCTACGCCCAGGCCCTCAGCACCGCGAAACGGGCGGGGCGCCCTGGCCAGACCAGCAGTGCCCGCGAACGCTAAGCCAGCGTTTTTGCCTTGTAGCCGCACAGGTCGCGCACCGCACAGCGCGGGCATTCCGGCAGCCGCGCTTTGCACACATAGCGCCCATGTAGAATCAACCAGTGATGGGCATGCTGCATAAACTGCGCCGGAATTTTTTTCAGCAGTGCCAGCTCCACCCCAAGCGGGGTTTTCTCACTGCATAACCCCATACGGTTTGCGACGCGAAACACATGGGTATCGACCGCGATGGTCGGCTCGCCCAGCACGCAGTTGCGCCACACATTGGCGGTTTTGCGCCCTACCCCTGGCAAGGCTTCCAGCGCCTCGGCCGTATGCGGCACCGCGCCACCATGCTCGTCCAGCAATTGCTGCGACAGGGCGATGACGTTCTTGGCTTTGCTGTTAAACAGACCGATGGTGCGGATATAGGTTTTCAGCCCCTCTTCCCCTAGCTGCACCATTTTTTCCGGACTATCGACCGTGGCGAATAACGGGGTGGTCGCTTTGTTCACACTCACATCCGTCGCCTGGGCGGAAAGCACAATCGCCACCAGCAAACAATAGGGGTTTGGCGCGTCCAGCTCCGTCACCGGGTGCGGATTGCCCGCCGCGAAACGCGCAAATGCCTCGGTAATTTCTTTCGTTTTCATGGGCTTGGCGATGGCCACCATGGCTTTCCCTTGCAGTTTCATCAAACTGTCACACCGTTTCGTCGCCAAATCCATTATCGTAGAAAGATGGAAAATTCTATGCAGAACCGCTCCGCCCCGGCCACCTTCCTGAAGGGGTTTATGGGCAGTGCTGGCAGTGGCGCGTTGATGACCGCTATTTTTTACCCGCTTATGGCCGCGGGCCAGGCGCTTTTCGCCAGTGGCGGCGTCGGTTTCTTCGCCGCATTGGGCACCGGCCTGCTAGCCGCCCTGCCGATGGCCGCCTTGATGATCGCTTCGTTAGGTATTTTTGGCGGCATTATGGCGCTCAAACGTGCGGGCGATGCATCCAAAACAGGGCACCATGCCCAGCACACACCTGGCCAGTCACAGGACATCACCACCCCGGTCATGGTACCGGCCTTGGGTGTGCAGGCCGAGCACGCGCCCGAGCAATCGACCAGCAACTGGGCCGAACGCGTGGGCACCCGTAGCAGCCAGCGCGACCATATCCAGCAGATCCTCGATCGCGACGGCAGCGCCAAAGACCGCGCCAGCGCCCTGCTCGCCGAGCGCGAATCCGCCGCGTCCAACCTGCAACGCTAATCCCTTTTCTTTTACCGCCGCCCGCCCAGCAATGTATTTTTATTCCCAGCCGCACTAAATTAACGTACAGACAATTTTTATGAGAATATTTGCCACATCTCTATTTATTTCTAGCTGCTTAATGGCCTCCCCGCTTGTCAGTTATGCGCAGGACATAAATCGGGATATTATAGGCGGCACGGGCTTCGACTCGGCGCAGACCATGCATCATTGCGGCTATTTGCCCGCCCATGCCAGCAGCTACACCACCACGCCGCTAACCATTCGCATCGTCCAGCAGAAGCTCCGCCAGCTCAATTATAACCCCGGCCCGGCCGACGGCCGGTTCGGCCCGGCTTCGCAGGCGGCCACCCGCGCCTTCCAGCGCGATTACCAGCTCCCCGCCACCGGGCAGGTCGATGGCAAAACTGCCAGCCTACTGGCCTATGCCAGCCACCCGGCGCAGAATGTCGGGCGCTGCTTCGCCCCTGCCTCGCCATTCTTTCGGATGCCGTTAACGAATCGGTAAGTTTTCCGTTGTATAACGGAGATATGAGCCAGCACCCAGACCAAGCATCACGCTTCAACGTAAAAGACGACAGGCTTACTGCCTATTTTCGCGAGGATTCGCGCGATGCAGCCTTACGTTGTCTGGGGCGCTATAAGCATACGGAAAGCACCCTGACCAAAGAAGGTTCAATGCATGTGGCCACCGTGCCGCTCAGCAAACTTACCGATACCGATCATTTGTTAAAAGCGTTCGACGTCAGCGATCAGGTGGCGGCGCATTTGAAACCCTCCCTCGATAATGTCGTGGCGAAAAAGCAGGCATCGAATCTTCTCTCAGCCTTCGGCATCGGCGGTGGGTACGAGGCTTCCACTATTGCCCACAACGCGCCCGCAGCGGCGCAGGCCCCGCAAACCTACCGCGCGTAACTATCTTCCTATCCTTTTTTAACGCATCGCCCAATAGCCTTAGCGGCTATTAATGGAGCTTTGTATGCGCGCGTTCTTCTCACGCTTTGCCAAAACCATTGCCGATGTTACCGGGCGACCGCTGAGTTTCGTCCTCGCCTTTGTCGTCGTCGTCGCGTGGGCGATCACCGGCCCTATCTTCGATTTCTCCGATACCTGGCAACTGGTCATCAATACCGGCACGACCATCATTACCTTCCTGATGGTCTTTCTCATTCAAAACGCCCAGAACCGCGACACCTACGCCCTGCAGATCAAACTCGACGAACTGATCCGCGTTACTGAGGGCGCACACACCGCGCTGCTCGATCTGGAGGAATTGGACGAGGCGCAGCTCTGTGCCATTCGCCAGCGTTACGAGGAAATCGCCGCCCAATCGCGTCAGGCCATGCATCGCGGCGACAATGATACCGATGTGCCCCATATCGAGTTTCCCGGGGAGGGCGCGATATTCGATGGGCCGGAATCCGCCAAATGAGGTCGTGCGGTGGCCGTTGACCATACGGCTTCTTTACCTGCAATTCGCTATAGCCGTGTGAAGATTTCATCAAAAAGAATGGACAGGGCGAAAAACTTTGCCAATGTCGCATTCATCATCCCACTCTGACTCGCATAAGGAGCATTCCATGCGCATTCGCCTGATCGGCCTGCTGGCCGCTACCGCCCTCACCTCCACGGCTGCCGTCGCGCAGTACGATCCCAATACCGACACCTTCCGTATGGAGCCGCAAGCGGTTCCGTCGGGCATGGCGCCGTTCGGTGCGGCATCTGCCCCGCTCTCGGCTGAGGAAATGCAAGCCATTAAGGCGGAAGGAGAAGCCAAACGCCGTGCCGCGGCTGACGCTGCCCGCCGCGCCGAAGAACGCCGCGAAGCCGCCGAGCACGAGGCCATGGAACGTGAAGCCGCCGCAGCCGCCGAGCGCGACGCAATGACCCGCGCACCGGTGGAAGCCACCATCCCGCCTGCTGGCATGACCTCGCCGATGGATAATGCCGCCGGCGCGCCGGTTCCACCCGGCGCAGCGCCGGAAGCGACGACCATCGTGCCCAATGCCGTGATCGCGCCGAATGCCCCGGGTGGCGTCGCCGCTGTGCCGGTGGAGCCGATGAGCGCCCCACCAGGCGCGCCGGTTCCTGCTCCCGATATGCCAGAAGCACCCTATGGCTCGGCTCCGGTCGCCCCGATGGGTGAGCCCGCACCGATGCCGATGGACGACGATAACGGTATCCCGCCGCTGCCCGTTAGCGAGTAAGGCGCTTACCAAACCGCCTACGAAAACCCGGCCCTCTCCCGAAGGCCGGGTTTTTTGTCATAAAAGTGAAATAATTAGTTGCTATGCCATCAGGCATGACACATGAACCCGATTCCGTTTTCTGGTCGCGCAACCAGTTACCTTCACCACCCGGCCCTTCCGGCAGTGTACCAACGCCATTCGGCCTGACCATGCTCACACGGCAGCCGAAAGAATCCGCGCTACTCACACCAGCAGAGCAGCGGATGATCCAACGCATGATGCCCGAAATTCATGCGATTTATGTACGGATATTGCGCCAAAGTGTCCTGGGACAGGAATCCAGAGAATCTCCAATTCAAGCCGCAACACCGCCAACTCTGACCACACCAACCCAGGAAGAAATTCAGCGCTACCAGGTTAAAGCGCCAGCGAAAATTCTGAAAGCCAGTTCGCGTGCGGTACGTTTATTCGCGCGCGATGAGGAGCTCCACAGCCATAATGAACGCAAAGATCTTGCCGACGAATATCAAACCCACATGGCCCATCTCCGCGAGAAACTTACCCTGTTCGCCGACATGCTTCTGAGCGATATCGGCGCGGCAGAAGACTTGCTTCAGGATAGCACAACGCTCGCAGGGAAAGCCGCCACAACGCTCCACCAGCTGCTGCGCCTGCAGGATCACCAGACGGTCATGCTGATCTACAGCCCCATGCAGCGCGTGCTGAGCGATATTGAAATCATGCTGGAGGAAGCGCTGTCAAAGGCGATCGCGGAACTTCCGCCCGACCCTGAGATTCGGGACCGTTACAGCAAAACCGCGGAAAGCCTTATCAATCTATACAATGAGCGCCTGAAACAACCCGGTGCCAATCAACGGGGTTAGTGGCACCGTTCTGTGGCGCATCCTCACCAGGCAATTTAGGCTGCATACCAGCGTTTTTATCTCAGACTAAGGCTTAAAAAAAAGTACCGCGGTCATCAACGCGTGCATCCCGCGCGTGCTGCAGCGGCCCGGTTGTAGACACCACGCACGCGCGAACGGCCCTAACAACAGAAAAGCCCCCGCAACCGTGAGGCTGCAGGGGCTCTGATAACAAAAAACCCGCTTTGAAGGCTTGGCGACGACCTACTCTCCCATGCCTTAAGACATAGTACCATCGNNCGTGTTCGGGATGGGAACGTGTGGTACCACCTTCGCTATAATCACCAAGCCGTCAAAACGGGCTTTTTGTTCGCATCCGGCAAATGCCGGAAGGGGAAGTGTGATAGGTATCTACAATATGATGCTAACCTGTTGCGGCGGAAACCACCGACAACGAACGTTAGTTCAACTCAGATTCGGCTGGGGACTCCCGCCGAATATTACAATCTCATCTGCTTTGCACTGCATATGAGGTGATCATCACCGATCAAGCTCACCAGCCGAAGCTGGCGGAAGATAAATCAATTGGGATATTAGTACCGGTTAGCTGCATGCGTTGCCGCACTTCCACACC
>DITH01000086.1 GCA_002422745.1 Alphaproteobacteria bacterium UBA6189 | reverse complement strand
TTCTCGACCAGCCCGACCACGCCGATCGCATTGACGCTGGCCTTGCGTGCGGCCAGCGCCCGCATGGTGCCGATCACGGCGGCCGAGCCACCCATATCCCATTTCATTTCCTCCATGCCACCGGCGGGTTTGATGCTGATACCACCGGTATCGAACGTGACACCTTTGCCGACCAGCGCCACCGGCTTGGCGCCTTTTTTGCCGCCCAGATAGTGCATCACCACCAGCTGCGATTCGCGCTCCGAACCCTGGCCGACGCCGAGTAGCGCGCCCATGCCGAGTTTTTTCATCTGCGCTTCGCCGAGCACTTCAACCTTGATGCCGAGCTTGGCGAGTTTTTTTGCCTCGGCGGCCAGCGTCGCGGGGTAGAGGATATTGGCCGGTTCCGTCACCAGATCGCGCGCCAGATGCACCNNTTTTCGCTTTGTCGGCGGCGGCAACCACCAGCTCTACCGATTTCAGGGTGGGTTTTTCGTCAGGCTTTTGGGTGGTACGGTATTTATCGAAATAATAACCGCGCAGCTTCGCGCCATACGCCAGGTGGGCAGCGAGGGTGGGGGCATCCATCGGACTGGCTTTGGGAGCCGGCACCAGCAGGGCAATGCCGGTAAGCTTCGCTGTCAGTGCGGCGGCCACGGCCGCTCCACCGGTTTCCTGCACGATAAGCGGCGTGAGGGATTTACCCTCGCCCATGCCGACCACGACAAGGTGGCTGGCACCTTTGCCGGGATTCACCAGTACCAGGGTTTCACCCTTTTTCCCTTTGAACTGGGCAGCTTTCAGTGCCTGTTTTACATACGCCTGGCTGTCGCCAAGCGCAGGCAGGGCGAGATCGCTGCCGACGGGGATGATCAGCCCTTGCGTGGTGCTAAGGGAGGGCGTGCGGGGGGAGAAACGAATCGTGAGCATGGGCAAGCTGCCTTCTTCTTGGTTGCAGGAATGAACCTCAAGGTAATACCAGGCCGTTGCGGTTGCAAGGGCGTCGCGTTCAAGGCCGTTGCCAGCGACGCCCGTGCCGCCTATAACGGCCCGATGCGCCAGTATGAACGCTATCTGCTTGCCCACCTGCTATGGCCGACGGTGCTCATCACCGCCGCGCTGACCGGCATTGTCTGGCTGACGCAAATGCTGCGGTTCATCGATTTTATGCTGAATCGCGGGTTGACGCTGGGCGATTTCCTCTACCTCACCGGGCTGATGTTGCCGGCGTTACTGCTGATTATCCTGCCCATTGCCCTCTGTATCGCGGTGATTTTTACCTATAACCGGTTAACGGCAGATTCCGAGCTGATCGTGCTCAACGCGGTCGGCGTGAGCAAGCTTCAGCTGGCGCGCCCGGTGCTGGCGATGGGGGCCTGCTGCGCGGTGGTATGCTACATGCTGGCGCTGTTTCTCATGCCTATCGCCAACAAACATTTCCAGGATATCCGCACCTTCTTCCGCGATAAATACGCCAGCGTGCTGCTGGAAGAAGAAGTGTTCAATTCGCCGATCGACGGGGTAACGGTATTCGTGCGCGAACGCGGCACCGACGATACGCTCAAAGGTGTCTTGCTGCACGATAACCGTAACCCGGCCGAAACCGTTACCATGCTGGCCAACCGCGGCCGCATGGAGCAGACCGAAACCGGCCCCCGCTTTTACCTGGTGCAGGGGGTGCGCCAGCAATGGAAAGAGGGACGGGTCAGCTGGCTGACCTTCGATAGTTACGCACTCGATATCGCCTTTTTTGCCCAGGATATCGAACGCCGACGCGACCCGGATGAACGGACGATTTTTGAGCTATTCAGCGAGCCCACGGCCACCGAAAAAGAACGTGCTGAAATGCGTGCCGAGGCGCATCACCGCTTGACCTGGCCGCTCATGACCCTGGCGTTACCCATGCTAGCCATCGCCGTGCTGTTTTCGGGCGAGTTCAACCGCCGCGGCCAATGGCGGCGTATCGTGATTGCCGCCGTGAGCATGCTGCTGGTGGTGCTGGTGTTCTTTGCCCTGCGCAACCTGGTGGCCAAACAGGGTTGGCTGGTGCCTGCTTTGTACCTGACCGTATTCGGCCCCATTGGTGCAAGTATTGCCCTGTTGCGTCGCGACCGTGCGCTGCAATGGCGCAAGCCCGTTATGCAGATGCCAGCGGGAGCGAACTGATGCGCATGCCGCTGACCCTATCGCTCTATGTTGGCCGTCATTTCCTGCTGGCGGTGCTGGGAGCACTGGCCTTGCTGCTGCTCATTATCGGCCTGGTCGAGCTGCTGGAATTAATCCGCCGTTCGTCGGACGCGACGCGCAACGTGCCGTTTTTCGTGGTGCTCGAAATGGCGGCGCTGAAACTGCCCACCACGGCCGAGAAAATTTACCCGTTCGCCTTCCTGATCGGCGGTATGGTGGCGCTCTCGCGGCTTACCCGCAGCAACGAGCTGGTAGTGGCCCGCGCGGCAGGAGTTTCGGTGTGGCAATTCCTCCTGCCGGGCGTGACGATCGCGCTCCTCGCCGGGGTGTTTTTCGTCGGCATCATGAGCCCGATCGCTGCGGCGACCATCTCGCGCTACGAGAAAGTGGAGGGGCGTTACATCACCGGCAAACCGAGCATCCTCTCGATCTCGCCGTCGGGCATGTGGCTGCGGCAGGTTGACGAGCCGAACCTCTATTTCCGCGACCAGCCAGCCCGCGAATACATCCTGCACGCGCTGCGGATGGACCCAGCCAGCCTGAAGCTTAGCGGCGTGATCGTTTACCTGTTCGACGCGCAGCACCGGTTCATTGGCCGCATCGATGCGCCGGAAGCGCGGCTGGAGCGCGGCCGCTGGATCATGCGCGACGCGGTGCTTTCTGCCCCCGATCAGCTGCCGCAAACGGCTCCGAGCTACAGCATGCCGACGCAACTGACGCTGAGCCAGATTCAGGATAGTTTTGCCGCCCCGGAAACCTTCTCTTTCTGGCAATTGCCGGGGTTCATTGCCCTGTTGGAGAAGGCCGGGTTCTCGGCCCTGCGCCACAAGCTGCATTTTCACAGCCTGATGGCGATGCCCGCGCTACTGGCGGGCATGCTGTTGCTGGCGGCGGTGTTCAGCCTGCGGCAGGCGCGGCGTGGCCGCACCGGTATCCTGCTGGTGATGGGGATCGCCACCGGCTTTTTGCTCTATTTCGCTACCAACCTGATCTATGCGCTGGGCGCGGCCGGTAGCCTGCCCGTGGCGTTGGCGGCGTGGGCACCGTCGCTGGTGGTCATTATGTTTGCCGTGGCGGCGTTGCTGCATCTGGAAGACGGCTAAGCGCGCAACACCGGATAAATCGCGGATTTCCTTTGCTGCGGCCCGCGCCCGCCGCTAGCTTGCCAGCCATGATACATTGGATGGTTTTTGTGCGTAAAACGCGCCTGATCGCCCTGCTGGCGCTGCAGGGGGTGCTGCTTGCATCCGCCGCCCAGGCGATCGAGAGCGTGGAGCACGGCCTCGTCCTGCCCGATGGCGGCAAATATTTCGAATCCTCCGATTCCATGGGCCGCGCCGTCAAGCCTGCCGCCAAGCTGAGCGATAGCGAGCCGGTGACCATGGAGGCCGATGCGGTAGGCTACGACCGCGAAAACGGCATCGCCGTGGCCGCCGGTAATGTCACGGTGGTGCAGGGCATGTATGTACTAAAAGCCGACAAACTCACCTACTACCAGCTGCAGAACCTGGCCGTGGCGGAAGGCAATGTGAGCGTGCTGCAACCAACGGGCGATGTCTATTTCGCCGACAGCGCCCAGTTGAAAAGCGACATGCAGCAGGGAGTGATTTATGCGTTCCAGGCGCGCATGACCGACAACTCCGTGTTCGCCGCCCGCGAAGCGCGCAAGGTGGACGCAGCCACCACGGAGCTGAAAAAAGCCATTTATACCCCGTGTAACCTCTGCGAAACGGCCGCCCCGTTCTGGCAGGTCAAGGCCAGCAAAATGACGGTGGATGACCGTGCCGAGGAAATCACCTACCGCAATGCGCGGATGGAAATCGGCGGTGTGCCGGTTTTCTACACCCCCTACCTGTCGCAGCCCACGCCCGATGCCGCAGCGCGCAGCGGATTTTTAACCCCGGAATATGCCAGCAGCAATAACCTCGGCCGCAGCGTGAAAGTGCCCTATTACTGGCGGATCGACCACGATAAGGATGTCACCCTCACCCCGTGGTACATGACCGACGAGGGCTGGCTGCTCGAGGGCGATTACCGCCAGCTGACTGACCGCGGCGATTATGAAATGGAGTTCTCGGCCACCAATCCGCAAAAGCGTGACGGGCTGGGCAATATGACCGACGGCCATGAATTCCGCGGTCATATCTATGCGCGCGGCGAGGAACAGATTGGCGATTATTCACGCCTCGGCTTCGATATCAACCGCACGACCGACGACACGTATATCCGTCGCTATGGCTTCGGCGCACAGCGCGTACTGTTCAGCGAAGTCTATGCCGAGCGGGCCGAGCAGCGCAATTTCGTTATGGCGCGGGCGCTCGGCATTCAAGGCTTGCGCGCCACCGACGACCCCGACACGACGCCGCTCGTACTGCCCACCCTCGAAGGCTATTACGAAACGCGGCCCTACGATAGCGGCCTGCGGCTGCACGCATTCGGCGATGCGCAATCGCTAAGCCGCGAGATCGGGGCCGACCAGAATCGCCTCTCTACCACGCTCGGCGCCACCTTGCCGTATGTCACCGAAGGCGGCCATGTGCTCACCAGCACGGCCAATTTGCGGCAGGATTATTACCAGCTCGACGATGTGCCGGTGCCGGGCAGTCCCGCCTTCAGCGGCAATAAATTGCGGACCGTACCGCAAGCGGCGCTGGAATGGCGTTACCCGCTGATCAAAACCATGCAAAGCGGTGATTCGGTGACGCTCGAGCCGATTGCGCTGGCGGTGGTTCAGCCCAATGGCGGCAATCCGATTGAGATTCCCAACGAAGATAACACGCTGATCGAATTGTCTGATACCAACCTGTTCTCCATCGACCGCATGCCCGGACTCGACACGGTGGATAGCGGCACACGCGCCGCGTATGGTTTCCGCACCCGCTATCTGTTCACTGGTGGCGAATCGCTCGACGGGCTATTCGGCCAGAATTACAGCTTCAGCGACGACACCCCCTTTCCCAATTCCACCACGCCGGGGCAGAACGTATCGGATTATATCGGCCGGCTAGGGTTCGACGCCGCGCCGGTGAACCTGAGCTACCGGTTCGCGCTCGACCATTCGACGCTAACGGCCAACCGCAGCGAAGTGACGCTCGGCTTTGCCGATACATGGCTGAACCTGATGGCGACCTACCGGGCGCTGAACAATAACCGTTACCTGCGTGATTCCGAGGAAGGCACGCTTTATGCCAGCGTGCCGGTGAGCGATGAATGGAGTATCTACGGCTCGGGCCGGCGCGATATGGCGCTCGATCAAATGATTGCGGCTTCCGCCGGAGTGATCTATCACAACGAATGTTTCAGCCTGATGTTGCAGGGTCTGCGTAGTTACACGCGCGACCGCGACATCGAGCCCGATACGCAAATCACCCTGCGCATCGGATTTAAGAATCTTGGAGAATTCGGTGATTAAAAAAACGCGTCACGGATCGGGGAGGAGCAGACAGGGCTTGGTGCTGGTAATGGCATTGGCCGTAGGCCTGCTGCCGCCCGCCGCATGGGCCGAGCGCATCGGGATTGCCGCCATCGTGAACGAGGAAGTGATTACTACCGCCGACGTGAACGACCGTCGCGATTTCATCCTTGCCACCACCGATGTACCGCCGACGGTGGAAGCACAGCGCGCGTTGCTGCCGCGGGTGCTGGATGCGTTGATCAATGAAACGCTACAGTTACAGGAAGCGCGCCGCTTGTCGGTAGAAGTGACCGATGCGGAAATCGAAGCCGCCGTGGAACAAATCGAAAAAGCCCGCGGCAGGCCACCCGGTAGCCTGCGCGATTTTATCACGCAGAATGGGATGTCGCCGCGCACGATGGAACAGCAACTGCGCGCCCAGCTGGCATGGAACAAAGTGGTGGAGCGCAAGCTGCGCCGTACGGTGAACATCGCGCAGGATGAAATCGCCCGCGCCCAGTTGGCGCAAGCCGCTGCGCCCGGCACACCGGAAATGCGGATTGCCGCTATCTCGTTGCCGATCGCTGCGCCCGAGCAAGAAGCCGAAACCGCGGCGCTGGCCGCCAGTATCGCTGAGCAGCTCAATAGCGGGACGGATTTTCTTACGCTTGCCGGACAACTGGTCGGCACCGGTAAAGCCAAGTTAAGCGCTCCGGTCTGGGTGCCGGAGGAGGGATTGCAGCCCGCTATGCAACAAGCATTGCGCACTCTGGAGCCGGGGCAGGTGACGCAGCCGCTGCGCAGCCAGAACAGCTACCAGCTGGTCAGCCTGCTGGAGCGGCGCATGAACAAACCGACCCCCGATGTGACCGAAGTGTTGCTGAAACAGATTGCCGTGCCATTGCCGACAGAAAAAACGCCCGAAGCATTGGCTGCGGCACGCGCCACCATCGATGCGCTGCGCGACAACCCCGGCAGCTGCATGGGCAGTGATCTCGGCGTGGCCGCACCCCAGGCGCAGGTAGAATTCGTCCGCGCACAATACGGCCAGATGACTCGCGATTTACGCAGCGTGGTCGAACATCTCGGGGTGACGGAAGTAAGTGAGCCGCTGGTGACCGACCGTGCGGTGCTATTGGTGATGCCATGCGAGCGCATCGAACCGGCCAGCCAATTGCCCGATGCCGCCAAGGTGCGCCGTGAAATTTATAACGAGAAGCTCGAACTCGAGGCGCAAAAATACATGCGTAACCTGCGCCGCGATGCGTTTATCGATGTGAAAGGCCGCTAGCGGCATGGACCAAGCGCCCGCGTTACCTGCGTTAAGCGACGTCATCGCCCAGTTCGGGCTGGCCGCCAAAAAAACACTGGGCCAGCATTTCCTGCTCGACCCGACTTTGCTTGCCAAAGTGGCGCGCGCCGCGGGCGACCTTGCCGGCTATACCGTGATTGAAATCGGCCCAGGCCCGGGCGGTCTGACCCGCGCCCTGCTCGATACTGCCGCCGCACAGGTGATCGCCATTGAAAAAGACACACGTTGCGTCGCCGCGCTTGGTCTGCTGCAGCAAGCCTATCCCACCCGCTTTACACTCATCGAAGGCGACGGGCTGGCCATCCCCATGAACGAACTCGGTACGGCACCGCGCAGTATTGTCGCCAACCTGCCGTATAATGTCGGCACCGCGATGATCCTGCAATGGCTGGCATTAGCAGCCAACAGTGGCCACAGCCAGCTGGAGGGATTTACCGTCATGCTGCAAAAAGAGGTGGCCGAGCGCTTGGTCGCCCCGCCGGGCAGCAAAGCCTATGGCCGCATCTCGGTGCTGATGGCATTGCTGACCGACAGCGCGCTGCTGTTCGACGTGCCGCCCGGTGCGTTCCGGCCCCCGCCGAAAGTCATGTCATCGGTCGTCCGGGCCCGTTTCTTAGCCGCGCCGCGCTATGCGGTGACGATTCCCCAGCTGGAGAAAATCACCGCCGCGGCTTTTAACCAGCGCCGCAAAATGCTCCGCCAGTCATTGAAGGCGCTTGGCGGGGAAACGCTTTGCCGGAAAGCCGGGATCGACCCAACCCATCGGCCCGAACAATGCACGCTGGAAGATTTCGTCGCTCTGGCGAATGCGCTGGACTAAGCCACCGCCGGTTTGCAGAGATCGTTGATAAACCCATGCAAATCAAGCTGCCGCCAGCGCTTGAAACGCTCGGCATACAGAATGCGCTGGATATGGGTGAGTGCCTTGTCGATATCGGTATTCACCACTACGTAATCGTATTCTTCCCAATGGCTGATTTCATCGACCGCCTTGGCCATACGCTTGGCGACGGTTTCGTCGCTATCCTGGGCGCGGGTTTTCAGGCGGCGTTCCAGCTCGGCGAGGCTGGGTGGCAGGATAAAGACGCTGACCAGATCCTCGCGGCAATGTTCGCGCAGCTGGTGGGTGCCCTGCCAATCGATATCGAACAACACATCGCGCCCGGCATCGAGCTCGCGCAGCACATGGGCTTTCGGCGTGCCGTATTTGTAATCGAACACCACCGCATGCTCGAGCAATTCGCCTTCGGCCACCATACGGTCGAACGCGGCATCGTCGATGAAGTAATAATCCTTACCGTCCATCTCGCCGGGGCGGCGTGGGCGCGTGGTGACGGAAACCGACATGGCCACTTGCGTTTCCATTTGCAACAGGCGGCGCGACAGGGTGGTTTTACCTGCGCCCGAAGGCGAGGACAGCACGAACATCAGGCCGCGCCGTTTCGGCGGGGCGCTCATTCGTGTCCTCCGTGATGATGGTGGCCGTGTCCGGCAGGCGGCATTCCGGCGTTGTCCTGCCCGACGAGCTTCACGGTAAACGGCACATCGATCGACGCGCCGGAGGTGAAATGCAAGGTCACCGGCACCGTGGTCGCATGCAATGGGGCGGCATGAAAGCCAATGAACATAAGGTGATAGCCCATCGGCTCGAATTCCACCGGCTCACCCGCCTCCAGCGGAATGCTGTCGACTTTACGCATCCGCATGCGTTCGCCGTCCATCGCCATTTCGTGGATCTCGACCGCGCCGCAGCATTCACTGCTGGCCGCGCGTAAGGCATCGTCCTTCGGCGCCGTGATGGTGAAATAGCCCGCGCCGTTGGTTTTGCCGGGAACCAGACGAATCCATGGCGTATCGGCCGTAATGTCAGCGGCCAGGGCCGGCAGCGGAAGAACGGTAAGGGAAAGAAGAAAAAGAAAAATCGTGCGCATGCGCCACCCTAAACCCTAGCGCACAAATTTGGCAAGCCCCTCGGTGAGCGATGCTTCGGAAATATGATGGGGAAAGTGGGCAAGATATTTTCCATCCGGCCCCATCAGGTACATGTAACCCGAATGGTCGATCATGTAGCCCAGCGCCGAATCCTCGTTCTCGACCTTGCGGTAATAGACTTTGTATGCCTCGGCTATCCGGGCGATTTGCTCAGGCGTGCCGGTGAGCCCGACCAGCTGCGGGCTGAAATGCTGCACATAATTTCCCATCACCTCCGGCGTGTCGCGCTCGGGATCGAGGCTGACGAAAATCGGCGTCACCCGCGCGCGCAGGGCAGGGTCGAGCTGCTCAAGCGCATTGCCGATCAGTAACAGGCCGGTGGGGCAGATATCCGGGCAATGGGTGAAGCCGAAATAAACCAGCATGTAGCGCCCGGCGAAATCCTGCTCGGTGACGGGTTTGCCTGTGGCGTCGCTCAGGGTGAAGGGGCCGCCGATCAGGGCTTCGCCACGACTGGCTGGTGCCGACGATTGGGGTATGACGCTGGTGCCCATCCAGGCAAGAAGCCCGACGGCCGCCAGTACACAAAAAATCCAGACAAGAGCATAAATACGCATGCGCCCCGTCTAGGCGGCGGGGGTATAAAAGTAAAATGAAACTATGATGACAATCGTCTTAACGCTTATTAACCAACGGGATAGGAAAGTCATAGGCCAATACTCGCCAAATCATGCCAAGCATGCTATACTATTCCCTAATAAAGAAAAAAATATGAGCTGGATGAGTGTATGCTGCCGTTGATTAGCAATGGGCTGCCCGCGACTGTGCCCACCCAAGCGGCGAGCACGGCGATTGCGCTTGGCTCGGGCGTGAGCGACGCCAGTGCCGCCACCCGGCAATATCTCTCCACCGCTGTCAGCGCCGCCGCAGCCCCCGCCGCCTTTTTTGCTGGCAACCCCCAAGGGGCACGCCAACTGGCGGTGAACGATCGCGCCAACACCACCCGTGTCAATGTGCCGCCGCCGACCGGCGATTATATCGAAGTACCGAATCCGCCGCCTGCCCCCCAGCAGGCCCGCACCAACGGACCGGTGACACTTGGCATCCCGCTCACCACCCAGCTCACCGCGCAATTAATGGCGCAGCAGCCCAAGCCTGCCATCAGCAGCGCCGAGCTGCCCCCACCGATGCGTGAAACGAACGGCCCGTCAAAGCCGCGTAGCGGGCAAAGTTTTGGCTTTGCCAAAGGGGCCGATGCCTACCAGATTGCGGCCACGCGCGCCGCCAGCCTGCCGCCGCTTCCCGACCCTGTCGAGGCGGCGGACGCCATCTAGTCCGCTGCTGCGCTTTCCCATGGATTCATAAGCCGCCCTGCGCTATCAAGCGGGCCATGACCATGCAAAAAATCTGTATTCTTGGCGCCGGCGCCATGGGTTGCCTGATGGGCGGCCTGATCCAGCGTGCCGGTTATGATGTCACCTATATCGCGCGCGGCAGCCAACTGCAGGCGTTGCGCAGCCGTGGCCTCACCCTTACCACGGCGGGCGACCAGTGGCGCGGCGAAGTGCATGCCACCGACCGCGCCGAGGAAGCGGGCCCGCAGGATGCAGTGATTATCAGCACTAAGGCGCACCAGTTGCCAGGCGTATTGCCGCAATTGCCACCATTGCTACATGCCAATACCGTCATCGTTCCGGCAGTGAACGGCGTGCCCTGGTGGTATTTCCAGAAAGAAGGCGGGCCTTACGATGGCCGCCGCCTCGACGGGCTCGACCCGGAAGGCAAGCTCACCGCGCAGATTGCGCCGGAACGTATTATCGGCTGCGTCAATTACCTGGCGGGGCATATCAGCAACCCGGGCGAAGTCCGTTACGTGCCGGATATCGAACGGCGTATCGTGCTGGGCGAGCTCGACGGGCAGATGACCCCGCGCTTACAGGCCCTGGCCACCGCGTTCGAAAAAGCCGGGTTCGCCCCCAAATCTTCCGACAATATTCGCCAGATCGTGTGGCATAAACTTTGGGGCAACATCGCCTTCAACCCGATCGGCGCGCTCACCCACGGCACGATCGACCAGGTGGCGGAAGGCTACCAGGATATCGACCTGCTGAGCGCGGTGATGAACGAAGCGCGATTCATTGCCGACAAGCTGGGTATCGAGCTTGGCCAGACCATCAAAAGCCGGGTCGAGGCGGCGGCAAAAATGCGCGGCCATAAAACCAGCATGCAGCAGGATATCGAATCCGGTCGCGCTACCGAGATCGAAGCGATTGTCGGGGCGGTGCGGGAAATCGGCAAATGGATGGAGGTCGACACCCCCCATCTCAATGCGCTTTATTCGCTGGTAAAACTGAAAGAACGGTTTTTCATTGAAGCGATGAAAACACGGCGCGCTTAAACACCGGACGGATCTGGCCACGCCCACTGATTAGCAACGATCGTGGCGACCGGCACTACGGCCAGCGCGGCCTGCATGCGCCGTATATACGCTGCCATCTGCGCCAGATGTGCCGGATCGCCCTGCATCAGCGTACCGTACAGATTACGCGCCACCGCCGCTTTGAGCAGCTCGTCATCCGTCGTAGCGTAGGCCTGCAGGCGGCCGTGATACGCCTTACCCATTTGCTTGATACGGCGCGCCACGCCCGTATCGGCAACCCCCAGCTCGCGAATGGAGGCGTCCATATCCTCGAAAAAAACTTCGCTTAAGAAGCGGGCAAATTCCGGCGCTTCATGCTGCAGGCGCTGCTGCAGCAAAAACAAATGCAGCACGATCATATCGAAGCGGCCGTCGAGCGAATCGGGGACGCCGAGCGAGGCGTAGAAAAAGCGGTTCCGCGCCTGGGCAACGCATGGTATATACACCGCACGCACCTGCTCCGGCGGGCGTTTACGAAATAGCGACGGGAAAGCGAATACCATGCGAAACATCCTCTGTTGGCTGGGTTCTATCAGCGCGGCACTCATCTTGGCAAGCTGCGAGCCCGTGGTCGATACCCGTGGCCATGCGATCGAAGAAATGGATTTCTCGCAGGTGGTCACCGGCCAGACCACGATGGAGGATGTGCGCGCCCTGTTCGGCAGCCCGAGCGCGCGCTCGACCTTCGGCGATCCGGTATGGTTTTATATCTCCGAGCGCAAGGAAACCTATGCGTTCTATGCCCCTGAAGTAGCCGACCAGAAAGTACTCGCTATTTATTTCGACCCTAATCAGACCGTCAGGGATATGGAACGTTACGACCTCAAAGACGGCAAAAAAATCGTCCTGGTCGAACGCCAGACCCCAACCGCCGGACACTCGCTGACCTTCATGGAGCAGCTGATGGGGAATTTCGGCCGCTTCAACGCGCCGAGCCGGGGTATCGATAGCCGAAACATGGGCCGTTAAGCATGCTCGTAGCCACGCGGGGTAATGGGTTTTCCATCAAGCGTGAGCCCGTTACCGACAACCACCGTACCGATCCGCGTCAGCGGTAGCGCCAACGCTTCGCTTAGCGTCGCCAGACGGGTCTGCATGGTTGGCGGCGCAGTAAACAGCAGCTCGTAATCGTCGCCGCCG
>DITH01000046.1 GCA_002422745.1 Alphaproteobacteria bacterium UBA6189 | reverse complement strand
GCGGCGATATTTCGCGCAAACGCAAACTGCTCGATAAGCAGAAAAAGGGCAAAAAACGTATGCGCCAGGTTGGGAACGTGGAAATTCCGCAAGGGGCATTCATCGCCGCTTTAAAAATGAGCGATAACGACTAACCCGGACACAAAAAAACCCGCCATCTCGGGGGAAGAGACAGCGGGTTCCTTGGGCAGGGGAAATCGATTAGAGATTGTCACCAGTCTCTTTGTCGTCCAGACGCTCGACATGATCTTCATGCTTTTCCAGCGTCGGCAGGGTGTTTTTTGCGAATTGCTTGATCGCGGCAACTTCGCCGTTTTCCGAATAGTCCTCAAACAGGCTGATGGCTTCCTCATGGGCTGATTCCTGCGCATCGAGATAGGCGGCATCGAAATCGTCCGCATCGGCTGTTTTCAGCTTGTTGAGCATTTCAGCGTGATTTTCGAGCAGGCTCGTACGCGGTTGCAGTTTTGTGTCTGTTTTGCTCATCGCGTTCGATTGGCTAATCGCGGTGGTTAGTCCGTTACCGGCTTTTTCATGATCGGCAATGATTTGGCTGGCCAGTTGCTTCACCTCGGCATTATTCGAGCGATCTAACGCTAGCTTGCTCGATTCAATTTCAAACATGTTGCTTGAGCTGGCTTTGGTTACGAATTCCTGAGTGTCGCTGGCAGCAAAAGCGGCGGTGGAAGTGGCGGCCATCAAGATGGCCATCAGGGTAGTTTTTTTCATGGTTGTTCTCCTAACAGTGGTGAATGCGCCGAACCTAAGCGGGGCAAGATAAATTATCTGTAGGAGAAAGGGCGTTTTGCGCCGTACGGTCCTCGAGCAGCAATTTGGTCGAGCGCGGGGTGGCGTTGGAGGTGGCCGCGGTGTAGGCCGCGACCATGGTCGAGAGTGAAAACGTAGTCACGGCCAGCATGGAACTGGCGATAATCTGCAGGATGGAATCGACCGCGTCGGCTCCGACCTGACGGGAGAAATCGGAGGGGATGAATTTCTTTAGCCATAGGGCAACGAGTGCGGTGACAACGCCCGCGATGCAGAACAGGCTGGCACGCAGCCAGAGTTTGCCGGTGAACTGGCGCAGGATCCATTGCCACCGGCTCATGAGGCTTCTGTGCCTTTGGCGATCGGCTTGATCGGCGCAGGATCCGACTTGGTGGTTTCGCTACTGTTCCATTGCACGTGGTACAGGTCGAACCGGCGGTCTTTCAGGTTTTGCACCGTGCCGGAATTACGTGCCGCGGTGAGGTCGTCCATCTTCATATCGGCAAAGATGATGGTTTCGGTGTTCGAATCGGCGATGGCGGCGATCCCGTCGCGCGCGAAGGGAAAATCGCACGGCGTGTAAATGCCGCTTTCGGCGTAATGCACGTCCATATTCTCGACATCCGGCAGATTGCCCACCACGCCGGCCGTCACCACATAAATCTGGTTTTCGATGGCGCGGGCCTGGCAGCAATATTTCACCCGCAGATGGCCCTGTCGTTCGTCGGTACAGTAGGGCACGAAAAGGATTTTTGCGCCCTGGTCGGTAAGGTAGCGCACGGGCTCGGGGAATTCGGCATCGTAGCAGATGAGCACGCCGATCAAGCCGCAATCGGTGGGAATGGCTTTGAGCTTATTGCCGCCCTTGATGTTCCACCAATGGCGCTCGTTGGGTGTAGGATGGAGCTTGGGCTGGGTATAGACGGCGCCGGAACGCAGGAATACATATGCGTGATTTTCGATCGAAAGGTCTTCCATCAGGGTGGGGTGAGAGCCGGCGATGATGTTGATGTTATACGACACGGCCAGCTTCTGCATGAAGGTGACAAACGGTACGGTATAATCCGTGATTTTGGCGATGGCCTCCTGCGGCGACAGGCGGTTACTGCCGATCGAGAGCAGGGGGATGGTCACCAGCTCGGGAAACAGCACGAAATCGGAACGGTAATCGGCGGCGATATCGACAAAATATTCGATCTGGCTCCCGAAATCCTCAAAGCTGCTGACTTTGCGCACCTGATATTGCACTGAGGCGATGCGTATCGCGTTCTTGGTGCGGCCGCGCTGGGCGTTGCGGCGGGTGGTGTCGTGATCGACCCGCGGGTTTTTCCATACCATGTGGGTGGCGTAACCGAGCGACGCTTCGTCGGAGGGTAGATAGCCTGGCATCACCCCGATCATCTCGAAGCCGTTGCGCAACTGAAAGCCGATGACCGGGTCGCGTGCCTGATGGTTCTTGACACTTTCGAGATATTCTTCCGGCGAGCCATATTGCTTGATTTTTCGCGCCAGGCCGGGCATGCGCCCGCCAAACACGATCCCTTTGAGTTCCATGTCGTAACAAAGCTGTTTGCGCGCATCGTACAGCCGCTGGCCGATGCGCAGCCCACGGAAACTTTTATCGACACAGACTTCCATGCCGTACAGGTAATCACCCAGCGGGTTGTGGCGCGAGGCAAACCCATGCCCGGTAATGTTCCACCAGCTATGGGCTTTGAGCGCGATTTCGCCGGCGATGACGAAGGTGGCGCAATGCCCGACAATTTCATCGTTATAGACGGCGACGAATTGACCCTCTGGGAAAATCGAAATTTGGCCGGTGACCATTTCCTCGTTCAGGGAAAGATGGCCGTAGACCCGCTGACCCAACGCCACGATGGCGGGAATATCGGCAAGTTCCGCATGGCGGATGTTCAGGTGGATTTTTTCGTGTTTCATCGCTGCTCTGGGATTATGAAAGGATTAAAGCGGCGATCTTATCAAAAACCTATGGGATTGCGAGAAAACAAAAAAATCTGCATAGAACGGTTTTCTACGAGATAACGGTGCGGGTCAGTTGAATCCAAAAAGTAACTCTGCCATAAGCGGATCATGAACCAACTCGTTTCCACAACCGGCTTTTCCCTCGCTGCGTATGGTCGGCTGCTGGACGCGCTGCGCTATCGTGGGTATGCCATTGTCGATTATGAGGAAGCTGAACCGGCAAAGCCTCAGCTCATCCTTCGGCACGATGTGGATGTTTGTGTACAAAATGCGCTGACTATGGCGGAATATGAGGCAGCCCAGGCGATACGTTCCACGTATTTTGTGCTGTTACGCAGCCCGCTTTATAATTTGCTTTCCCCCGAAAATCTGAAGGCATTGCAGACTATCGCCGGGCTCGGCCACAGGGTGGGCCTGCATTTTGATGCGACATTATACCGGGCTGAAGCGTATCAGGACGCCATCGCACGTGAATGCGAGGCGCTGGAAAACCTGTCTGGCACGACGGTGGACATCATCAGTTTTCACCGCCCTGCGCAGGCATTGCTGGGCTATCCTGATCGGCTGGCAGGGCGCTTCCATGCGTATATGCCGCGCTTCTTCAGCGACATGGGCTATTGTTCCGATTCACGCGGCGGCTGGTATCGTGGTGCCCCGCTCGACCATCCGGCAGTAGATGAGAGCAAGGCGCTGCAACTAGTAACCCATCCGATCTGGTGGATAGCGGAAGAACATGAAACCGCCATCGATAAATTGGACCGGCTGGTGGCCTCGCGCGATACCCAGTATCGTGAAGCCCTGGCTGCCAATATCACACCCTATCAGGAGGTTCTGAATGCACGTTAAAGCCAGTGAAATCGCCGCGTTCCTTGGTGCATCGCTCCATGGCCCCGATGTGCATGTGGAGCGTCCGGCTACCTTGGACTCGGCCGGGCCGAATACCGTGGTATTTTTAAAAAAGCCGGATCCTGCATTAGTGCAGAATATTACTGTGCATACCAGCATCCTCGCGATTTTACCGGAAGGGCTGGAAGCAGACGGTATCAGCGTTATTAACTCAGCTAACCCGCGATTAACCTTCGCGCGGATTCTGGAAGAATACTTCAAGAAGCCGCTGGCGGCGGAACGGATAGCGAAAACCGCCAGTATTGATCCGACGGCCAGCCTTGGCAAGAATGTTCGTGTTGGCCATTATAGCGTTATCGGTGCTGGTGCAGTGATTGGTGACGATACCGAGATCCGCCATCATGTGGTGATTGCGCCCGGCGTACAAATCGGCAGTAACTGTTTGATTAAATCGGGTGCAGTGATTGGTGAAGAAGGATTTGGCATGGTTAAAGATGACCATGGGCACAATATGAGAATACCCCATGTCGGGTCCGTTATCATTGGGGATCGTGTGGAAGTTGGGGCCTTGAACACGGTCGCGTGCGGCACGATCGACCCCACCATCATTGCCGACGGCTGCAAACTCGATGATCATGTCCATATCGCGCACAATGTACGAATGGGGCCTGAGGGTATTATAACGGCCTGTGTGGAAATTAGCGGCAGCGTCACCGTGGGTAAAGATGTCTGGATAGGGCCTAACAGCTCGGTAATGCATGGCATTGCCATAGGTGACGGCGCCTATATCGGATTGGGGGCGGTCGTTGCAAAACCGGTCGATCCGAAGGCCGTGATGGGCGGCGCACGCGCGACGTTTCTGCGCTACACCGATTAGAGCGCCTCGCTGGCTGGTAAATCGTAGAAGGGTTTGCTGGTGCTTTCAGGCAAGGGCAGGGTGGCCAGCTTTTCGGCTATGCGTGCGCTGATGGTCCCGGGTTCGCCAAAAAGCGAGGAGGGAGCTAGCGTTGCACGAAAATCTGCAGAAAGCCCTAAGCGAATTGCACGGATAATTTCGTCAGTATCGCCCGAGGTATCGATCACGCTAGGGGCGCGGAGGCGTCCCTTTTGACGATCGCCAATGTTAACGCATGCGCAGCCAAGCGCCGCCGCTTCGATGATACCACTTGAGGAATTACCGATAACCAACTCGGCGCGGCGAAGCAGGTTAATATAGTTTGTAGACCCATAGGATAGTTTAAAAAATGCATTGGTGCGGTTGCTTGCATATTCCTGCAATTGCGTGTTGATCGATGCCCCGCCGGCATCAGCATTCGCGCCGCTGAGCAAGCAGAGCGCGTCAGGGAAGGCATCCAGCGCCTTCAATACGCTATTCAACTGCTCGGAGGGCGGTTGAGAACTGAGCGTTTGCGGATGATAAGTCACTAAAAATAGCGGGTGGGTAAGCGTGATGCCGAGCGATGCACCCAATTCAGCCTCGGTAAGCATGGGGTTTTCGATCAACGCATCCAATCCCGGTGCTCCATACGTAAAGATGCGTGAAGGTTCTTCCCCTAACTGCGTGACGCGCTGTGCATACGGCAGGGCACTCACAAAGTGCCAATAGGAGAGTTTGGTGATGGCGTGGCGAAGCGCTTCATCGATGGCTCCTTCGGTGAGCTCCCCTCCATGCAAATGCGCGACTGGAATGCGTAATAGTGCGGCGGCGCTGGCCGCGGCAAAAATCTCATACCTGTCGCCAAGTACGACTAGAAGGTCGGGCCTGAGCTGAGCTAAACATTGTGCTATGGCATCGAGTGCGCGCGCGGTAATACCAGCGACGGCGCGGTCACTATCATTTTCTATTGCCAGATCCAGTCGCGCTGTTATGGCGAAGCCATCGCTTTCAATATCCCCTACAGTGCTCCCATGCTGCTCCGCGAGGTGCGCGCCTGTAACTATAAGCTGGAGATCCACACGAGCATCCTGCCGGAGTAAACGCAGCAGGGGACGCAATAATCCATACTCTGCGCGTGTGCCGGTGATAACGGCAATGCGGCGAAAGGAATTAGACGATGTAGATGCTGGCATCGGCATAGCGCTCTCGGTTTTCTGGGTCGCGAAACCAGTCGATCGTTTTTAGTAATCCCGTCCGCAATCCATCGATTTCTGCGTGCGCGGGTTGCCAGCCAAGTAATGCCTTGATCTTGCTGGCGTCGCAGCATAGTCGCTCCACTTCGCTAGCGGTAGGGCGAAGCCGGGTTTCCTCCGTAACAATGTTAAAGTCGCTGCCCGTCAGCTCACGAATAAGATCGGCCGTTTCGCCGATGGTAATTTCAAAACCGCTGCCGATATTAAATGTGCCGCCAAGTACTTTGTCGCTGTCCAGCAGTGCGATGAGCCCGGCTACGGTATCGCTCACATAATTGAAATCACGGGTCGGACTAATACTGCCTAATTTGATTTCGGAAACACCCTGCAAAGCTTGTAAAATAATGGTTGGAATGACCGCGCGCATGGATTGTCGCGGACCATAGGTATTGAAAGGACGTGCAGTGACGACCGGTGTTCCAAACGCGCAATGGTAGGAGTATGCAATCTGATCGGCCCCGATTTTACTGGCAGAATACGGGGATTGGCCGACTAAGGGATGTGTTTCTGGAATTGGGACATATTGCGCTGTTCCGTACACTTCGGAAGTGGAGGTGTGGACAACTTTCTGAATACCGAGATCGCGTGCTGCCTGCATCACGTTCAGCGTGCCCATAATATTCACATCAACATACGAAGCGGGCGCGCTGTAGGAATAAGGAATGGCGATCAATGCCGCTAAATGCATCACGGCATCACAGTCGCGCATTGCCTCGCGGACAGAAAATGGATCGCGCACATCGCCCATCACCAAATCCATGTTACTGCGTATTGTTTCGGGCAAGCTATCGAGCCAGCCATAGCGGCCGAAAGAATTATAAAGAGCCATCGCTCGGACGTGGCGGCCTTGTGCGACGAGAGCTTCCACCAGATGCGAGCCGATAAACCCTTCCGCGCCGGTAACCAGAACAGTGTTATGAGAATTGCTCATGATTCACTCATGCATGCATATGGTTGATGGTAGCAAACGCCAGTGCATCAGGGCAGCCAACATCCGCCCATTCTTCCTGGATTGGGAAAACGGCCACGTTGTGGTTTGCGGAAACGCATTGGAGCAGCAGGGTAGGCATATCGATAGGCGCGTTTGTTTCCATGCAATCCAGTGCTTGGGGATTGAGAACATAAATCCCGGCGCTGACATGGTGCGCATAACTTGGCTTTTCGGCAATGGTGGTGAGGTACCCATCGCGCATTTCGATGACGCCGAAGGGGACTTCCAGCCGGTGTTCCTTGGTGCAGACTGTGGCGATGGCGTGCGATGCCAAGTGGAAATCGAGAATATTGCCGAAATCAAGCCGCGCCATGATATCCCCGTTGATAACAACCATTGGCTCGGCGCGCGCAGATTCAGGTAACAGGCTGATCGCACCTGCTGTACCGAGTGGCTTCGGCTCCCGTATGTAATGTATGTCACAATCAAAGGCGGCACCATCGCCGAAATGGGATTCGATGATGTGACCGAGATGGTTGATGGCAAAATAAAATTGCGAGAATCCCTGGCTGGTGAAACGTTTTACTATCCATTCCAGCATCGGTCGACCGTTGATCTCTACCATAGGTTTCGGAATATGCGTGGTAAGCGGCAACATTCGCGTGCCTTTACCACCCGCCATGATGATCACCGGATTCGTGCGGCGGGTGTAGCGCTGGCCCAGCAAGCCATCGCGCGTGACGATGCCTAGAATACGATTGGTCTTATCTACCAAGGGTATATGCTTCACATCGGTTGTTTCCATGACGGCCAGCAATTCGGCACGGCTCGTTTCCGGCGGCAGGCTGTAAGGATTGCGATGCATGAAGCTATGCAGCGGTGCATCCTGGGTTTTCCCATTTAACAGGGCGCGCCGTATATCCCCATCCGTAACAGAGCCGATCAGTATATTGTGAGCATCCACCACCAAGACGATCTTGATCGTTGCCTTCTCAATCGCTTGAATCGCCTGTACGAGCGTGGCGGTGTCGGATAAAATATTCTCTGCGGCCGACTCTAGAGGATATAAAAGTGTCATGCCAAAAGCTCACAGGGATCGATATGCTGGTCGGCGTTATAATCCTTCTGTGCAGGTTTGCCAAGAAGGCCGGCATACTGCATGGGAGAAATGCTTGCTGAAGGGGCAGGGCGTTTAGCCGTGAGGTTTTCTGGGGTAAAAAGCTCGCCACGCGAGATGGGCTGTGCTGCTACTAAGGATTTCCGAGCCACATGCCGGGTACTTTCTTCC
Organism: Alphaproteobacteria bacterium UBA6189; assembly: GCA_002422745.1. Taxonomy (GTDB): domain Bacteria; phylum Pseudomonadota; class Alphaproteobacteria; order Rickettsiales; family UBA3002; genus QFOX01. Next base: position 984 of record DITH01000046.1, on the reverse strand, counting down.
TCTGGCTGGCAACGTTTTTCCGGCAGGCCGAGCGCGATCTCAACCTCGCGAATCGCCTGAATCATCCCGTGCAGGGCTTCTGGCGCCAACGACGCAGCGTGATCGGGGCCGTGCGCGGTGGGTGAATACGTAAAATGCTTTTCGATGATGGTCGCGCCCCGTGCCACTGCAGCGATAGCCACGTTAATACCAAGCGTGTGATCAGAGAGGCCCACGGGTAAGGCGAATGTCCGTTGCATGGTATCTATCGCCCGCAGATGTGTGCTGGCAACTGGCGCAGGGTACGTGCTTACGCAATGTAAAAGGGTAATCTCGGACGCCCGGCTACCCATTAAGGGAGTCAGCAGTGCAAGTGCTGCCTGAATTTCTTCCAGATTAGCCATGCCCGTGGAAAGAATAAGCGGTAACCCGCTATTGGCAGCTGCCGTGAGTAGCAATGCGTTTGTAAGCTCGCCCGATGGTAATTTGAGGGCGGGCATGGCGGTATGTTCCAGCAAAAAAGCCAGGCTAGCTTCATCGAATGGCGTGCAAAGGAAATCAATGGCTTCGTCGGCACAATACTGTGCTATACGCACAAAGGTTTCGGGCGGTAAGGCGAGCGCTTCCAGCATGGCTCGCTGAGAAGTCTTCGTATCCCCTAAATTTTGGCTCTGGTAATCAGCCAGGGGGGCATCGGCCGTACTAAGGGCGCTCGGGTCAAATAACTGGAATTTTACTGCATCGGCTCCGGCACGCTTTGCAATTGCAATAAGCTCGCGGGCACGTTCTTCGCTGCCATCATGATTCACGCCCGCTTCGGCGATTATATAGGTGCGCGATGGGTTATGGTCTAACATGGCGGTTTTATGGGTGGTTCTCCTACGGAAGTCAACTATGGCCCTGTTAAAGGCTTGCAATCTCTAGTGGCTGCTTTTAACTCGCCATTATGGAAGTACGTACTACAGCCTTTATTTTTGCGCGTGGCGGCTCGAAGGGAGTGGCAGG
>DITH01000188.1 GCA_002422745.1 Alphaproteobacteria bacterium UBA6189 | reverse complement strand
CCCCAATGGCGCGGGCAAATCCACCCTTATTAATATCCTCGCCGGGACGGTGTTAAAATCGGGCGGCAGCGTGTCGATCATGGGCGCCGATATCGACCAGAACCGCAAACAGGCCTCGCGCAATATCGGTATCGTGCCGCAGGAGCTGGTGCTCGACACGTTTTTCACCGTGCGCCAGGCGCTCGAAATCACCGCCGGGTATTACGGCATTGCGAAGGAAAAGCGCCGTACCGACGAAATCATCGCCGCCATGGGCCTGACCGATAAGGCCGATCAGCCGTCGCGGCGCCTATCGGGCGGCATGCGGCGGCGGTTGCTGATCGGCAAGGCGCTGGTACATACGCCGCCCGTGCTGGTGCTCGACGAACCGACGGCGGGTGTGGATGTGGAATTGCGCCGCAGCTTATGGGCCTATGTGCGCGAGCTGAACAAAGCGGGTACCACCATTTTGCTGACGACGCATTACCTCGAAGAAGCCGAGGAACTGTGCGATGAAGTCGCCATCATCAACCACGGCCGCATCATCAAGCATGAAAACACCAGCAGCCTGCTGCGTGGGGTCGATAGCAAGGAAGTGATCTTCACCTTCGCTGCGCCGCTGACGGAAGTTCCCCCCTCGCTGCAAGGGCTCGATGCCAGCTTGCTCGAGGGTAAACTGGTGGTGAAATACCAGCCCAGCAAAGCGCAGATGCAGGAAGTGCTGGGCCAGGTCTGCACGGCAGGGCTGACGATTCAGGACCTTTCCACCCGCGAGGTCGATCTGGAAGATTTATTCGTGAGTTTAACGAGCGCCAGCGCGGCTTAAACGTTAATCGCGGCCACGGCCGCCACGGCGCTCGGATACGCCGTTGGTGCCGAACGCCCCCGGACGATAGCGCTCCACCGAATAATCGCGAATCGACTCGCCACGGTCGTAACCACTGCCGACCGGATAATTGGCCGGGTTATCGTTGCTGTAGCGCCCGTCCCACGGATTGCGCGGATCATCGAATCCTTTGCGCGCCGTGTCGAGGTCGTTGCGGTGCGCCCCGCCGGTAGAATCGTACGGGAAATTGGCGGCGTTGGGATCGTTCTGCCAGGCGTTATTGCGGTTTTCAGCACTGCCGGGCAGTACTTCTTCGCGGCTAGTGCTGGTGGTGATGGTGTTGGTGCTGGTGTTACCGGCCCCGTCATCGCTTGTGGTGGTGGTCACCGCCTGCTCGTCGACCGTGGTATAGATCGAGGCATCGTCGGCGCTATAAGCGGCCTGTACCAGTCCCAGCACAAATAACCCGACCAAAGCGAGGCCGGGGCGGTTGGCATGCCGCGCTACGCGGCGGATATGAATATGGGTACGCATGATCGTCCTATCATAAAAAAAGCATGATAAATTATCGATAGGTTCGCGTCTAGTGTGCTGTAGCCTTTGCATGTGCCGACGGTGCGATCTGCCGCCCTTGCCGCTTAGCATAGACCTGGGTGAACTCGGCACCGAAAAACAGGATCTGCGAAGAATAATACACCCAGACCAGCAGCACCACCAGCGACCCCGCTGCACCATAAATCGAGCCAAACGCGCTTTGGCCGAGATACAGGCCGATGCCAAATTTCCCGAGCGTAAACAAGGCGGCGGTGAGGGCCGCCCCGATCCAGACGTCGCGCCACTCGACCTCCGCATCGGGCAGGTATTTAAACAGCAGCGCAAACACCGCCGTGATGACGCCAAACCCCACCGCCTGGTTAATGACCTGCCACACAGGCGCCATGCCGGGGGCGAGCGCCGTGCCGAATTCGCCTACGGCTGCCAGTGCCGCGCTGAGCACCAGCGAAACCAGCAGTAAAAACCCGGTACCGAGTACCATGGTAAAGGATAAAAACCGTTTGCGGATAATCCGCCAGATACCTTTGCCCCCTTTGGGCTCCACCCCCCACACAAGGTTCAATGTTTCCTGCAAATGGCGGAATACACCCGAGGCGCCGACAATCAGTGTCACCGCCCCGATAATGGTCGCGAGCCATCCCGCATCCTTACGTTCGTTGCCGGCGGCCAGCACCTCCTCGATGGCATTGGCACCCTGCGCGCCTATCAGCCCGTCGATTTGCGACATGATTTGATGATGGGCGGCTTTTTCGCCAAAGAACAACCCGGCCAGACTCAACAGCACCAATAGCAGCGGGCCGAGCGACAGCATGCAATAGAACGCCAGCGCCGCACCCAGCGAGGGAACGCGGTCGTCGAGCCATTCCTTGACGGTGGCGTTGAGCAAATGCCAGGCTTCACGAAGCATCCTGTAAGCGTACGGAGGCGACCGCTAAATTTTCGATGCGTAAAGGCGCGATAATCGGGTCAGCTCGCCGGGCGTGGCCGAAGAAAGCCGCATCGCTTCGCGGGTGACGGTGCCTTCCCACGCCATGTCGCCGGTCATGTTATGACCCAGCCGGCTATAGATCAAATCGGGCGGCAGATGCTTGATTAGTGCTTGCCGGGTAGGTTCACCGTTGAGCGAGGCCAGGATATGGGTCGGTGCCAGCGACACCGCGACCACGAATTGTGCATCGTTGGCAAGATAGCCCATATCAAGCTCCGCGCTGATGGTGCTGTCATAGGTGACGCGCACGATCAGATGGCCCGTGCGGTTACGGAAAATCTCAAAATCATTGTACGGGGCGCGCGAGCCGTTATCGAGATGCCATAGGACCTGATAGATGCGCGGCAAATCCTCGGCCGTGTGCGCCTCGATCACCTTGGTCACGGCATCGATTGGCGTTAGCCATTGCCGCATGAACCCTTCCTCGCGGACGGGGGGCGGCGCCGGCTCGAACAAATCCGCCGGGATGAACTCGACCGCATGCAGCGCGGCGGGCATCAGGCCACCCAGAATGCACAGCAACGCCAGCAGGTGGCGTAGCGAAGCTTTCCGCAGGCTTAACCGCAACAATCCATATAAACACAGCGAAAAAAGGGGAAAGATATAAAGCGGCGCGGCAAACACATCGCGCCATGTATAAAGCAACACGCTGATGGAAAGTAAGATAACACTAATGCTAACGAAGCGGACACCGGCTGGACCCCGCATAAGACCCCCATCTTATCCGTTAAATATAACTGGGTACTAACGTTTGCGCAATGATGAAAAGAGGGGGAATGGTGCACCCGAGACGATTCGAACGTCCGNNTCCAGCTGAGCTACGGGTGCGTGCGAGCTGGGTTCTACCTTCTGTGCGGATAATCGCAAAGGGTTTTCTTCATCCGCGTACGGCCTGCCCCGCCACATATATTAGTAACTGACGCGCTGACGATAGGCGACGCCCTGCGGCCCATGGCAATTTTACTCGCCCTGCAGCATCGTCGCCTTCGCATGCGACGCGACCCATTGAAGGAGACCCTCATGAAAGCGCTTTGCTGGCACGGCCAATCGGATGTTCGGATCGATCAGGTGCCTGACCCCGTCCTGAAACACCCGACGGATATTCTTGTTCAGGTAACCAGTACGGCCATCTGCGGCTCGGACCTGCATTTGTTCGATGGCTACATGCCGGAGATGAAAAACGGCGACGTACTGGGCCATGAATTCATGGGCAAGGTGATCGACATCGGCTCGGCCGTGCAGCACATCAAAGTGGGCGACCGTGTCGTGGTGCCGTTTTGTATCTCCTGCGGTGAATGTTGGTTCTGCCAGAACGGGCTGACCAGCTGTTGCGATAACTCCAACCCCGGCGCGGAGAAAGCCCGCAAGCTGATGGGCCACGCCCCGGCGGGACTGTTCGGCTATTCACACCTGACGGGCGGGTATTCCGGCGGTCAGGCCGAGTTTGTTCGTGTGCCGTGGGGCGATGTGAACGCCTTCGCCGTACCCGATCATTTGACTGATGAACAGGTGCTGTTTCTCACCGATATTTTCCCGACCGGCTACATGGCGGCGGAAAACTGCAATATTCAGCAGGGCGATACGGTGGCAGTGTGGGGTTGCGGGCCCGTTGGCCAGTTTGCCATCCGCTCGGCCCTGATGTTGGGCGCGTGCCGTGTTATCGCGATCGATAACATCCCCGAACGGCTGCAAATGGCGCGCGACGGCGGGGCGGAAACCATCAATTTTGAAGAAGGCGACGTCTATGAAAAGCTGATGAGCCTGACCGACCATCGTGGGCCGGATGCCTGTCTCGATGCAGTGGGCTGCGAGGCCCATGTCGGCCCGACGCTTGACGCCATTGTCGATAAAGCCAAAACCCTCACCATGTTGGGCACCGATCGCCCGCACGTGCTGCGTGAAACCATCAAATGCTGCCGCAAGGCAGGCCATGTCAGCGTGCCGGGTGTGTATGTCGGCTATGTCGACAAACTCCCGTTCGGCGCAGCGATGAACAAGGGCCTCACCTTCAAGATGGGCCAGACCCACGTTCACCGTTATCTGGAGAAGCTGCTGGGTAAAATCGAAGACGGCACGATCGATCCGCGGTTTGTGATTACCCACCGGGTCAAGCTCGACGAAGCGCCCGAGATGTATAAAGCCTTCCGCGACCGCGAGCAGGGCTGCATCAAGGTAGTGATGACCCCGTAAGCCGTTCGCCCCTAATCGTATTTTTATACGCAAACGCGCAGAATGGGTTGCATGAACGCCAACGCACATTCCGCCCAGACATGGCTGGTCGTTGCCGATGGAGAACGAGCCGCCGTCTATGTTCGCCAGCGCAAGGAGCGGTTTGTCCCGATGCGCGCCAAGCAGGGGGCTACCCACGACCATTACAACGCCACCAGTGAGTGGGAATTGCAGCCCGTACGCCAATTGGCCGGCGAAGCGCCGGAAGCGTACGATATCGAGCAGCGCAAAGGCCGCAGCTTCGATTCGGCCGGGCACCATCGCCACCGTACAGGCGACAAACTCGATATTCAGGATGAGCTCTCCCGCCGATTAATGGACGATCTGGCCAGCATGCTCAACGACGCGTTCGTGCAGCATGAATTCCACCGGCTGGTGATCGCCGCCCCGCCCAAATTACTGGGCGAACTCCGCGCCAAGCTCGATAAGCAAGTCCAACAGGTGGTCATTGCCGAGCTGGATAAAAACCTTAGCAACGAACCCCTGCCGCAGTTGGCCGATATGTTCTCGGATACGTTGCGTCAGGCCCGCTAGGCATCTGTTGCGTCCGACAATCCCGCGTTTCCGGCATTTATGAAGAACCAATATTCGCCTCTATAGGCCGATGTCGCATCCTTATGCGGGCCAGCGCATGGTGAGTCCACAACCACTTTATGTAAGGAGTTACCCCATGGCTATTGTTGAACGTACTACCACCTCGACCCGTCGCCCCGGCGATACCACCGTGACCGAAACCTCCGATAGCGGCACCGGCATCCTGGTCGTTCTGGCTATTATCGTGGCCCTCGCGGCCGCGTATTTCGCTTACGACTATTATGCTGCCCCGGCCGATGAAACCTTGCCGATGGCTACCACCACCGATACCGTTAACCAGCCGGCAGGCAGCAGCTTCGACCGTTCGACGGTTGACGACCGTACCCCAGCTGCCGGTACCGTTGCCCCGATGGAGCGTAACACCGCCATCGACAATAACGGCCCGGTTGCTCAAAGCGCCGATGAAGGCACCACCAGCTCGACCGTTGTTGGCGAGTAACCGATCCCCGCGAACGGCGGAGTGAGCGTGAAGCTCCGTCTGTAGCGCGGCCTTAAGGGTTCGTCTGCCGTTCGGCAGGCGGACCCTGTTTCCCTAAGGAAATATGAGCATGCGGCCATCATTATTTTTAAGGAGAGCGTCATGCAAATTCGTGAACTGATGAAAGAATCCCCCGCCTGTATTCTGCCCACCGATACGGTAGAAACGGCCGCCCAGAAAATGAAAGAGCTCAAATGCGGCGTACTACCGTTATGCGATGCCTCGGGTAGTCGGGTGCCGGTCGGCGTCGTCACCGATCGCGATATCGTGCTGCGGTGTATTGCCGCCGGTAAGGACCCTAAAACCATGCCGGTGAGCGAAGTCTGCACCGAAAAGCCCATCTGCTGTGACGATGACTGCAGCGCCGAGGACGCGTTTCACACCATGCGCGAGCGCGATATTGGCCGCCTGCTGGTGATCGACGCTCAGGGCCGCCTGGAAGGCATCGTCTCGATGGCCGACCTGATTGCCCGCGTACCGGCGGAAATCTGGAGCCAGTTGCCCGGCGCCAAACAGCCGATTCCCCGCAAAGCGGCGTAACCCGCCCGCGCGAAAGAAAACCGTTGCATCCGCTCCCCCGCCTGCCAGCATGCAGGGAGGGGAGCGGCCATGGGCGCGAGATCAATTCTACCGATCGTACTGGCAGGCGGCACGGGAAGCCGCCTTGCCCCGCTTTCTACGCCCGAATGCCCCAAACCTTTTCTGCCGCTGCCGGGTGGCGGCTCGTTACTAAGCGAAACGCTGCGCCGCGTAGCCGATCCGGCGCTTTTTACCCCTCCCATGCTGGTTGGCAGCCAACGCCACCGGTTTGCCCTGCTCAATCACGCCCGCGAAGCTACGGTGGTCCCCCGCGCGATACTGCTGGAGCCGGAATCGCGCAATACGGCCATGGCGGTGGCCAGTGCTATCGCGTGGTTGATCGCGCGGAGGGAGGCGGAACAATGCCTGGCTATCCTGCCTGCCGACCACCACATCAGCCCGCCTGGGGCGTGGTATGCAGCACTTGTCCAGGCCGAAGCGGCCAGCCAGGCGCGCAGTCAGCTTGTCTTGCTGGGCGTCGTGCCCACGGGACTCTCGCCGGAATATGGTTACATCCAGCCAGGCGAGGCTATGGAGGGCGGAACAGCCTTCCGGGTGGTGCGATTTATCGAGAAGCCGAGCCATCCGGAGACGCTGCCCGTCGGGTGCTGGTGGAATAGTGGGCAATTTATCGGCACAGCGGGCTGTTTTGCCGCGCTCCTTGCCCGATACGCGCCCACCATCTGGCACGCCGCGCAACAGGCGGTTTCCCAGGCAATCACCGCATGGGAATTTACCGAGCTCGCTGCCGCGCCCTATGCGCAGGCCATCGACGAACCGTTTGACCGGGCGGTGGTGGAGCGCGCGCCCGTCCTTGCCATGCCACTCGGTGCGGCCTGGCAGGATCTCGGCACGTTGGCCGCGTGGGAAGCCTATACAGGCCTGCCAGCGTCGCATTGGCAGGCGTTACCGCCCCGCACCGACCGGCCCTGGGGCTATTTTGAACTTATTAGCCAACACCCAGAGCAGGTGGAAAAACGACTCTGCCTCTATCCCGGGGCGCGTATTTCGCTCCAGCGGCACCAGCATCGACGCGAAACGTGGGAAATCCGGCAGGGAAAAGCCGTGGTCGAGTATCACGGGCAGACCAAGCAGCTACTGCCGGGGGATAACATCACCATCGAACCTGGATGCTGGCACCGCCTCGCCAACGGCGGCACAGATAAGTTAATCATCGATGAAATCCAGACCGGAAAGCCCGATGAAGCGGATATCGAACGCTGTGCGGACGATTACGGCAGGAGTTAATTCACCAATTTTTTGAATAAAAGTATAACACTGCTTATTTAAAACAATTTTTAGGCTTTTTATTATAGCGGCAAAATTTACCGTATCATTGTTATATATAATTAATATAGTTTCGTCATTATCCATTAAACCCGTGCCGAAGCACGCAAAAAATGCGTATGGTCCAGCGGCTCAGTGGGCAAGAGCTCAAATAAGTGAAACTATATTTAAGGGGGTTGGTAGTTAGACCTCGTTCCCTACCCCCGCGCCACCATTTCTGTCTCAGGCCCGGGTTTTTCTATCCAAGGCAGTGTCCTGCTGGGGATAGAGTTGTGGATGGGATGTGAAACCCGGCACAATAGAGGTAACCTATTGAAATATAACATTGAATATTTATCCACTATCCACGGCTTTTTCCTGATTGACGGGCCCGCCGCGACCGCTAGCGTGGCAGGGCGACGGGTGGAAAAAAGTAGGTTTTGTCCTATATTTTTACAGGATCGGACGCGGCAGGTATCTGGCAAAGTGAAGCGCCAGCTGCGGCGTAAAAAGCTCATGGAGGTGCTACTATATATAGTGGTGGTGCCCCCACCCCCCTAGATCGGGGTCTGGCGAAGGAAATGCCATGTTGGAATTGGACTATATAGCTGAAAAGACTAGCATTTCTTTGATGCAAGTAAAAAAATGCCAGCTCGGACGGATTTTCTATCTGGACAGGCAGAACACAAGATGTAGTATCCGTCTTCCGCAGATGGAATTTCCGGTTTTGCCGGTTTCCCGCCCGCGGTTGAAACAAAAAGAATAGGGATGGGTGACCATGGCGACGACCACTGCAATTACCGTTGACTACTCGCGCGATAAATATCTAACCGATTTCGGCAAGGCGACGCTGGATGACCGGTATTTGCTGCCGGAAGAAAAATACCAGGATCTCTTCGCCCGCGTGGCGAGTTTCTATGGCGACGACGACGCCCATGCCAGCCGCATCTATGACTATATGTCGAAAATGTGGTTCATGCCGGCGACGCCGATTCTGTCCAACGGGGGCACCGCCACCGGCACCGACCAGAAAGCCCGCGGCCTGCCGATCAGCTGCTTTCTCAATGAAACCGAAGATTCGCTTCAGGGTATCGTCGATTTATGGAACGAAAACGTGTGGCTGGCCTCGCGCGGCGGCGGGATTGGTTCGTACTGGGGCAATTTACGCGCGCTGGGCGAAAAAGTCGGCCGCAACGGCAAAACCTCCGGCGTCGTGCCTTTCGTGCGCGTGCAGGACTCACTGACCCTGGCGATCAGCCAGGGCTCGCTGCGCCGTGGATCGAGTGCCGTTTACCTCGATATTTCGCACCCAGAGATCGAGGAATTCATCGATATTCGTCGCCCCACCGGTGGCGACCCCAACCGCAAAGCGCTCAACCTGCATCACGGCGTGGCCGTGACGGACGCCTTCATGGACGCGGTTGAGAAAGACGCCAAATGGGATTTGCTGTCGCCGAAAGACAAGCATGTCGTGGAAACCGTGAAAGCCCGCGATCTGTGGGCCAAACTGCTTACCACGCGCATTGAAACGGGCGAACCCTACATCATTTTCATCGACACCGTGAACAAAGCCGTACCCGAGCACCACAAACAGGCGGGCCTCTACGTGAAAATGAGCAATCTGTGCTCGGAAATCACCCTGCCGACCGGCTACGACCACCACGGCCAGAGCCGCACGGCGGTTTGCTGCTTAAGCTCGCTGAACGTCGAATATTTCGACGAGTGGAAATCGCATCCGCATTTCATCGAGGATGTGATGCGTTTCCTCGATAACGTGCTTAGCGACTTCATCGAAACCGCACCGGATTCGATGGCGCGCGCCAAATACTCCGCCATGCGCGAACGCTCGGTGGGCCTTGGCATCATGGGTTTCCACAGCTACCTGCAACGCAAAATGATTCCGTTCGAGTCGGTGATGGCGAAAGTCTGGAACAAGAAAATGTTCGAGCATATCCGCAAGGCCGCCGACATCGCCTCGGTAACGCTCGGCGAAGAGCGCGGCCCGTGCCCCGATGCCGCCGAGTTTGGCTCGAAGGAACGTTTTTCGAACAAGCTGGCGATTGCGCCGACCGCGTCGATCTCGATCATCTGCGGCAATGCAAGCCCGGGCATCGAGCCGTACGCCGCCAACGTATTTACGCAAAAAACCCTCTCGGGCTCGTTCCCGGTGCGCAATAAATACCTGAAGGCGCTGCTGGTTGAAAAAGGCCAGGACAACCCGGATGTGTGGTCAAGCATCACCACCCAGGAAGGCTCGGTACAGCATCTGGATTTCCTCACCGAAGAGGAAAAGCTGGTCTTCAAAACCGCCTACGAGATGGACCAGCGCTGGGTGATCGAACACGCGGCCGACCGCGCCCCGTTCATCTGCCAGGCGCAGTCGCTCAACATCTTCCTGCCGGCCAACGTGCATAAGCGCGACCTGCATATGCTGCATTACATGGCCTGGAAGAAAGGCGTAAAAAGCCTGTATTACTGCCGCTCGGCCTCGCTGCAGCGGTCCGACAAAGTTTCCAACAAGAATCCCGAGATTCAGCTGGAGATGAGCCTGAAAGCCAAGCAACCGAACGCCTACGAGGAATGCCTGGCGTGCCAGTAGGAGGAAATCATGGCCAAAGCAAAGACCCGCACCGTGAATAAAAGTGCCAAGGATGGAAAATTTGTCAGCAATGCGTTCGAAAAAACGCATCCTGCCACCACCTTCAAGCAGACCGTGAAGGCCAGTACTACGAAACCTGCCAAGAAAAAATAAGGGCCACGCGCCCGCGTCATTAACCGGAGAATCCCATGTCGCTACTCGATGCCAAGCCCGTCTATAAACCCTTCGCCTACCCCTGGGCCTACGAAGCCTGGCACATGCAGCAGCGCATCCATTGGCTGCCGGAGGAAATTCCGCTCGCCGACGATGTGCGCGACTGGAAGAAGAACCTCGAGCCCAGTGAGAAAAACCTGCTGACGCAGATTTNNTTCTTCACCCAGGCCGATATCGAGGTGAATAACTGCTACATGAAGCATTACAGCCAGGTGTTCAAACCCACCGAAGTGCAAATGATGCTGAGCGCCTTTTCCAACATGGAAACGATTCACATCGCCGCCTATTCGCACCTGCTCGATACGATCGGCATGCCGGAAACGGAATACACCGCCTTCATGAAATACAAGGAAATGAAGGATAAATACGACTACATGCAGCAATTCGGCGTTAGCACCAAGGAAGATATCGCCACCACCCTGGCGGTGTTCGGCGCCTTCACCGAGGGGCTGCAGCTGTTCGC
>DITH01000083.1:3512-3680 GCA_002422745.1 Alphaproteobacteria bacterium UBA6189 | reverse complement strand
CGGTGCGTTCATCGACATGGGCGGCGTGGATGGCCTGCTGCACGTGACCGATATCTCGTGGAAACGCATCAATCACCCGAGCGAAGTGTTCTCGATCGGCGATTCGGTACGTGTGATCGTGACCAAGTTCGACCCGGAAACCAAGCGCATCAGCCTCGGCATGAAGCA
>DITH01000083.1:0-3398 GCA_002422745.1 Alphaproteobacteria bacterium UBA6189 | reverse complement strand
CCGCATCAGCCTCGGCATGAAGCAGGTTCAAAGCAACCCGTGGACCGATTTCGCCGCCAATAACCAGGAAGGCGATATTGTTGAAGGCGAAGTGCGTAACATCACCGATTTCGGCCTGTTTGTCGGCCTTAATGGCGATATCGACGGCCTCGTGCATCACAGCGACCTGAGCTGGAGCGAGCCGGGCGAAGAAGCCATCAAAGCCTACAAAAAAGGTGACAAGCTGAAAGCCCGCATTCTCGTGATCGATATCGAGAAAGAGCGGATTTCGCTGGGTATCAAGCAGTTGGAAGAAAACCCGGCTGGCGATACCACCAGCGCCTACAAAAAAGGCGATGTGGTGACCTGTAAAGTGACCGCCGTCGAGAAAGACGGTATCGAGGTCGAGATCGCTGAAGGCATGAAAAGCTACATCAAGAAGTCCGACCTGTCGCGCGAGCGTCAGGACCAGCGCCCCGAGCGGTTCGCTGTGGGTGACCGTCTGGATGCGAAAGTTACCACGGCCGACAAGCGTACCGGTAAGGTCAGCGTGTCGATCAAGCAACTGGAGCTGGACGAGCACAAGCGTGCCGTTGAAGAGTACGGCTCTTCCGATTCGGGCGCCTCGCTCGGCGACATTCTCGGCGCGGCCCTTGAAGAAGCGGCTACCAAACCGAAGAAGTCGGCCAAGAAAGCCAAGGAAGACGAATAGTCTTTCTTTGCTTTCGTCATTGACGAACGAACCCCGGCTGGCTCATACCAGTCGGGGTTTCTTTTTAACCGCTCCAAACGAAACGGATTTTTATGCAGCATGATGGCGACTTACTGACCGACCGCAAACGCCTGAAACGCAGCCTGGTGACCTGGCGCGTGCTCGCCATTCTCGCGCTCGTGGCGGCGGCGGCTATTTTTATCAGCCGCAGCGACCAAAGCGCATCGGTTGGCGGAGTTGGGCGCGATTATATCGCCCTCGTCACGGTCGACGGCATCATGGACGACGACCGCAAACGCGAAGAGCTGCTCGAATTCATCCGCAAGGATCGCCGCGCCAAAGCATTATTGGTGCGCTTTAATTCACCCGGAGGCACCGCCGTAGGGGGCGAGGAGCTATTCGTACAGCTCAAGCGTATCGGTCAGGAAAAGCCCGTGGTGGGCATTATGCGTACGGTATGCGCGTCGGCCTGCTACATGGCGGCGATGGGCACCGAGCATATCATGGCACGTGCAGGCACCCTCACCGGCTCGATCGGCGTGATGGTGCAAACGGCCGAGGTGAGCGAGTTGGCCAATAAGCTCGGCATCCACCCGATCACCATTAAGTCCGGCGAATTCAAGGACGCCCCCTCCTTCACCGAACCGATGACGCAGGATCAGCGCGCCGTGGTGAAACAGGTGGTAATGAACGCCTATGCCATTTTCGTCGGCATCGTCGCCGAAGGCCGCAAACTGCCCGAAGCGCGGGTGCGCGAATTGGCCGATGGGCGGGTTTATACCGGCCTGCAGGCCATGGAATTGAAACTTATCGACAGTATCGGCGGCGAGGAAGAAGCCGTTGCCTGGCTGGCCAAAACGCATAAGATTTCGCCTGATCTTTCCATTGTCGAAAAGAAGCCGGAGAGGGAGATTGATTCACTTTTGCAAAAGCTCGCCAGCAGCGCGAGCGTAAAAATTTTCGGTAAATCAATGGTAGGACTTGACGGCTTGGTCAGCATCTGGCATCCTTCCATGCATTAAATCTATGAATCCGCACGGGTTTTTGCGTATGACCAAATCCGAATTAATCCAGCGCCTCGCTAAACGTTACCCGCATTTATATCAGCGTGATATTGAAGTGCTGGTGAACACGATGTTCGGCGAAATCACCAACGCGCTTGCCACTGGCAACCGGGTGGAGCTTCGTGGTTTTGGCGCCTTCTCGGTGCGCGAACGCGAACCCCGCGCCGCCCGTAACCCGAAAAACGGCGCCATGGTGAATGTCGGCAAACGCCGCGCTATTTATTTCCGCACCGGCAAAGAGCTTCGCGAGCGTATTATCAGCGTTATCCCGAAAGACTAACCCGTTTTTCACACGCTCGCTAAACACCCCATCCACGTCGGACTAGCCAGCTACGTTTAGCCCTGCTAACCTGCGCGCATGATCCTACGTATCCTCACCATTTTGTGTTATGCCCTGCTCGCCGTGCTGGTGCTTGGTTTTATTTTTGCCAACCGCGAAACGGTATTGATCACCGTGCCGTTGCTGGCCGAGATCGAAGCACCGCTTTCCATTGCGCTCGGCCTCACCTTCGGCCTTGGGCTGCTGATCGGCCTTTCTTACGCCGGACTGGTCGCCCTTGGTTCGGCGCGGCGCGAACGACGCCAGCGTCGGCAGCTCCAGTCGCTCGAACGTGAAGTCGCCATCAACCAGAAGCGCGAGATGAACGCACCCCACTCATGAGCTGCGTGCAAATCAAAAATTGCGGTTTAAGGCGGGCTGAGGAAATTCAGCAGGCCCATGCTACCGGCGCAAGCTTTGTCGGTTTTGTGCATCACCCTGCTTCGCCACGCCACCTGGCGTTGGACGCGATTCGCACTCTGATCGCCGCTACGCCATCCGGTCTGCACAGCGTGGTGGTGACGGTCGATCCGCCCGATGCGCTGGTAGCCGCCATCACCGCCCTTCAACCCGCCTACCTGCAAGTTCATCAAGTGACGGCCGAGCGCTTGCTGGCGTTAAAAACGCACACCGATCTGCCGATCATTGCGGGGGTGGGCATGCAGGCAGCGACGGATATGGCACAGGCAACGGCGCTGGAAACGGCTGCGGCCCATGTGCTGCTCGACGCAAAAGAAAGCGGTAGCGGCCAACCGTTTGACTGGTCGCTCCTCACCCCGATGCCCTTGCAAAAACCCTGGTTTCTCGCTGGCGGACTTACCGTCGGCAATGTTGGTGTCGCGCTGGCTCGCACGGCGGCGCCCATGGTCGATGTATCGAGCGGCATCGAGGACGCACCGGGTAAAAAATCATTGGAAAAGATTGCGGCGTTTAATCGCGCCGTGCTAAAGGCAGCGCATGACTAAGCAAACCACCGTTCCCAATGCTTCCGGCCATTTCGGGCCGTATGGCGGCCGCTATGTTGCCGAAACGCTGATGCCGCTTATTCTCGATGTGGAAAAGCATTACCGCGCCATGAAAGAGGATGCCGAGTGCCAGGCCGAGTTTCACGACCTGCTGGCGCATTATGTCGGCCGCCCCTCGCCGCTTTATTTTGCCGAGCGGCTGACAGCGCATCTGGGTGGTGCACAGGTTTGGCTCAAGCGCGAGGATTTGAACCATACCGGCGCGCATAAAATCAACAACTGCGTCGGGCAAATTCTGCTCGCGCGGCGCATGGGCAAGCAACGCATTATCGCGGAAACCGGCGCGGGCCAGCACGGCG
>DITH01000007.1 GCA_002422745.1 Alphaproteobacteria bacterium UBA6189 | reverse complement strand
AACCGGCCTGGCCACCATTCATGGCCTGCGCCAGCAGCTGCGAGGCATTGCCGCCACCAAGAGACTTCACAATCCCACCCACGTCGCCATTCAGTGCCGCACGGTACACACTGCCGTACCCGGCGGCATCGGCAATCGCTTGGCCAGCACCTGTAAGAGATCCACTTCCAATAATATTCCCAATGGCCCCACCTGCAACAGCCGTACCGTTGATATTCCCCCCCATCACATAATTTGCCACAGCCAAACCGCTCGAGGCCGTCCGGTTATAAATTCCGATGGCTTTCGCGTTGCCTAAACCACCTGCAATAATACTACCGTCATGGTGAATGGCATAATCGTACTGACCAAAACTAAGAACATTCTTGAGCGGCGATTTATTATACTGGGCATAACGCTGGCTCGTATCATTCAAAGTGACATTAATCTGTTCTAAACTATCGTTACGGTTTCCTTCACTTTCGCCAAGCCAGGTATCCCCCACATATTGGCCATAACCCCACGCCGATGTCATTGCATCAACTTCATATAATTTAGGGTTATTTGGCCCAATAGCCGTATTAAATTTGCTTTCACGGTGAATGGTTCCTAAAGCCGTGGCAATTTCAAGTTCCGACATTCCTTTTCCGCGACCAATCGAAGTCACTAACGATGCCGTTTGTACCATGGCCGATGTCGTGCCATCCGGTACCTTTGTCTTATCGACAAGGAAGCCATCCGTCAGACCATTGTCTTTGGTCTGGAACCATTCACCCTCTACAAACCGTCCTGTCCGTGCTTCGTCAAGCGATGCTATGCGACTCCCCGTCGTATCGACAGCCCATTTACCCCCAGGGCAGGCCGCACTTTTACCAGAACACCGGACCATCCCGCTCCCCTGTCCGGCTATCACGGTTTGCGCCGGGTTATAGCGCGTATTAATGTCCGCAACTTGCTGCTGCGTCAGGTTCTGCACCTTAACGGTATTTCCGCTGGTCACGTTGTTCTGCAAACCCAACGCATTATTGTTATACAACCCACCCTTATCGGCGGTGCTCATCAACGTGCTGTTCAGGTTCACGTTTTGGCCCGTGGTCATCGCTACAGTGTTGGTCGAAAGCGTCTTGTAGTTCGTATTCCCCGGCGTGGTGGTGCCTAAAGACTCTTTGCTCAGCAACTGGCTACCCGGCAACGTCACCGTCGGGGCAGGCTGGGCGGCCACCTGCGTCACACCTTGGGTCATGGGCGAAGTAGGCGCTTGCAACCCACCCTGCGGCTGGGCCGCATTGGCCGTCGAAAATCCACTCCCGGCCGCCCCATCCGCAGTTTGACCCGCAGCAAGAGACCCCCCGCTGGTGGGCGGAATACTCCCCGTCGTGGTCGTATCCACACCGGCATCGGCATCCTCTTGGGTTTCGTTCACTTCGTGCTGACCACGATAGGTATTTTTACAGGCTGCATCAGCGCGGGCTTTCAGCGCTTTATCTTTCGGTGTTGCGTTAGTTTGCTCCACCAGCTCATCGCAGCCCGCTGTCATACCATCAATTTCAACCTTATAAGCATCGGCTACAGCCTTCTCGCCTACCGACTCATGGCTCTCGTCATCCAGCACCCCGGCCACCGCAACCGGCACAGCCAAAGCCAACACAGCGCCCAGCGCCAAACAGAAGGGGAGCATCTTTTTCATACCCGCTTATACCACCCTCCACTATAGTATACAAATTAATCCTGACACCTGTCAGCGCGGCTGGTAAAATGTGCTATAGAGGTACGTCAAAACAACAACAAAAGGAGCCTCCCCTATGGCCACCAACCCCCTGCCCCGCGGCTGCAAAACGCTTGCCGAAATCAAAGTCGGCGACGAAATCCGCCAAACCTACCAGGTGACAGACACCGACGTGCAGAAGTTCGCCGAAATCTCCGGCGACTTCAACCCCGCCCACTTTAACGAGGCCTACGCCGCCAAAACCGTCTTTAAGGGCCGCATCGCCCACGGGATGATCTCCGTCGCCAAGTTCTCCGGCATTTTCGGGATGGACCTGCCGGGCCTGGGCGCCATCTGGGGCGCGCAAACCGCCAAGTTTTTGGCGCCAGTGAAGCTCAACACCCCCTACACCGCCATTGCCCGCTGCAAGGAAGTCGCCGAGAAGTTCTGCATCTTCGAAACCTGGGTGGAAGACAGCGAAGGCAAACGCATGCTGGAAGGCGAAGGCACCCTCTACCCCATCCCCCAAAAAGTGAAGGACGCCATGACCGCCGAAGGCACCCTGGCCCCGCTGATGGCGAAGTAAACGTACTTCTAAAAAAAACCCCGGGGTGCGCAAGCACTCCGGGCTTTTTTACGTCATCTTCAAAAACCGCTCCCGCCGCGCAGCCCTACAATCCTTACCCTTAAGCGTCCCCAAATGCCCCAAAATCGCCGCACCCACCCGCCGCATCGCAAGTTCCGGGCTGGCATGCGCGCCACCCACCGGCTCCTTAATCACTTCATCGATAATCTTCAGCTCCAGCAAGTCCGGCGCGGTCATCTTCAGCGCCTCGGCCGCCAGCGGGATGGTATCCTTGGTCGCCTCTTTCCACAAAATCGCCGCGCAGCCTTCCGGCGATATCACGCTATACACACTATTCTCCAGCATCAGCACACGGTCGGCCACCGCCATCGCCAGCGCCCCACCACTGCCACCTTCGCCCGTAATCACGCTTACAAACGGCACTTTCAAACTCAACTGCACTTCCAAGCAGGTGGCAATCGCTTCGGCCTGGCCGCGCTCTTCGGCGTCTATCCCCGGGTAGGCGCCGGGGGTATCCACCAGGCTGACCACCGGAATCCCCAGCCGGTCAGCCAGCTTCATCAACCGCTGCGCCTTGCGGTAGCCCTCCGGCTTGGGCATGCCGAAGTTGCGGCGGACTTTTTCCTGCACGTCGCGGCCCTTCTGGTGGCCGATCACCAGCACCGGCCGCTCGCCCAGGCGCGCCAGGCCGCCGACGATGGCGGCATCGTCGCCGAACATGCGATCGCCGTGCAGTTCCTCGAAGTCGGTGAACATGCGCCGGATGTAGTCGAGCGTGTACGGCCGCTCCGGGTGACGGGCCAGCTGCGCGATCTGCACCGGCGTCAGCTTGGCGAAGATGCCGTCGGTGAGGCTGTCGGCCTTGCGCTGCAGGCGCGTGACCTCGTCCTCCAGGCTGACCGTGCCGCCGCCGGCGGTCTGGCGCAGCTCGTCGATGCGCGCCTCGAGTTCGGCGATCGGCTTTTCGAATTCTAGAAACTGGAAGGCCATGCGGTAGGGTCCGGTTCAGTCGGCGGTGTCAGCGAGGGCGTCTGTGAGGCTGTCGGCCAGGCGCGGCACGACGCGTAGCAAAGGCGCCGCGGCGGCCCGCACGGCGGGCATCCGGGGCGGCGGATCGTAACGGAATTCGGCCGCGGCAACCCCGGGCAGGGTTCGCAGGCGCTCGATCAGGGCGTCCTCGGCGCGCACCTGGAAATCGGGCCCCAGGCGCAGCAGGCCGCTGGCGGCCTGCGTGCGGCAGTCGACCAGCACCGGGCACGGACCGCGAAAG
>DITH01000177.1 GCA_002422745.1 Alphaproteobacteria bacterium UBA6189 | reverse complement strand
CTCGGCCAGGGCGACATGCTCTATATGGCAGGCGGGGGGCGTATCACCCGCGTCCATGGGCCGTTCATTACCGATAAGGAAGTCGAACAGATTGTCAGCTATCTGAAAACGCAGGGCGAACCGATCTACGACGCCACGGTTACCTTCGATCCGGAAGAAGAGGGCGACAGCGGCGATATGTTCGAGGAGGAGGAAACCGAGGCCGAACGCGCCTTGTACCAGCAGGCCGTGCAGGTGGTCATTCGCGAGGGCAAAGCCTCCACTTCCTACGTGCAGCGCCGCCTCAAAATCGGTTATAACCGTGCCGCCCGCATCATCGAGAAAATGGAGCAGGAGGGCATCGTCGGCCCCGCCAACCATGTCGGCAAACGCGAAGTGCTGATGCGCGAATAACAGCCAAAACAGATGGTTAAGGTAAA
This sequence comes from Alphaproteobacteria bacterium UBA6189, assembly GCA_002422745.1. Lineage (GTDB taxonomy): Bacteria > Pseudomonadota > Alphaproteobacteria > Rickettsiales > UBA3002 > QFOX01. Next base: position 5,320 of record DITH01000177.1, on the reverse strand, counting down.
CGATCGCCATCGTCATCAAACCGTCATCGTTTTATGCTAATGTGTAAGAGTCAGAACAGGAGTGATAGTTATGAATCTTCAAAAACTACGTATTCGGGATGGGCTTGATAATCCGCCCGATCAGTGGGCTAAAAACCATGACAGGATGTTTCTAGAGGGTTGGCTCGAGAGGGGGAACGGTCGTCACGATTCGGCGCGTTGCCAAGCGGCAGTTGAACGTCTCGCTACGCCTCAGGAAGTTATTAGTCAAGAAATGGCTCGTTCGGGTCGTTGCTAGCGATAAAACACGGAGGATAAAGCGGCAGTCAGCTATTATTCCGCTTTGCGTAACGCAGGGTTTTCGGTAGGGTGCGCGTATCATGCATATGCGCACCCTTTTTATTGCGGCCGTTGCGGCCTTGGTTGCCACCTCCGCCATCGCGGCGGAAAAGCTGCCCTGGAAGCAAAACGAAGCCGACATCACGCGGGTGGAACAGTATCTATCGACCCTCTCCACCATCGTAGCCGATTTTTCGCAGGTCGACGCCAATGGCGGGCTGGCGGAGGGGAAATTCTACCTCAAGCGTCCCGGCAAAATGCGCTGGGAATACGCGCCGCCAGTGCCGTTGCTGCTGGTGTCGGACGGCAATGTGATCGTGTATTACGATGCCGAGCTCGACCAGGTGAGCTACATCCCGGTCGACGACACGCTAGCCGGGTTCCTCGCCAAACCCGTCATCAAACTCGATAGCGCATCCACCAAACTGGTTAAATTCAGTGCCGAAGCGGGCATGGTGCGTGCCACCATCATCCAGCGCGACAAGCCGGATGAAGGCAGCCTGACGCTGGAATTCAGCGATAAACCGCTGCAGCTACGGCAAATGCTGGTGCGCGATGCGCGCGGCCAGCAAACCAGCATCCAGCTGCAAAACGCGGTGTATGGCAAACCCTTGCCCAACCGCATGTTCGTGTTCGAGGACCCGCGCGGCATCAACAAACGACGCAACCGCTGATTCCCTTTCACGGATTATGACAGCGGCGTGACAATCCACAGCTGTTTTTTTCATCGAACTGTCACACTAATACGGCGCGATTCACGCTATAACTTTCCTATAACAACGGAGAGAAAATATGCGTCTAGAACGCGCCCAGCTGGAAGAGATGATGATGGCGATGGTGGGGTTAGAGACCATGGCCTACATTAAACCCATCATGGTCGAAAAAATGCAGCAATACGCGGTGTTCGCCGCCGACGGCACCCAGCTTGCCATGTTCGATTCCGAAGAGATCGCTTACTACAACGCCGTTAAACATAATCTGGCACCCGTCAGTATTCACTAACCTTCATCTAAGGGCCGTTGGCAAACCACGTCATTGAACACTTCCCAGATTTACGAGGAACCCAATGATTACCCTAACCGCCTTACTCACCATCACCTGGCTTACCGGTATTGCCGTGGCGGTGTTGCCTGCGTATGAAAAAGTCGCCGCCCGGCAGGGGAAGTGATGCTTCAGAAATTCATACGAACCCCCGATCATATCCGCCCGTTCGCAGAATTATCGCTCGTCAGCCAGTGCGTGATTGACCGCTATATTTACGTTGATTGTATGCAACGGTTGCAAGCACTGGCGCAGCAGGAACGTTTGGAGCCTTTACCGTCACCGAAAATGATTGCCGCATTACGCGAACAATACGCCATTGATCTACAAACATCCGACAAACTGGATGTTATTGCACGGTGGGATGTCCTTGCCATCATGCGACTGGCGGAGACATGGCAAAAACGCTGTCCTCCCGAAGTAGATACTGAAAAGAGCCAGGCACTGCTTGCGATGCTGGAATTTGCAGATGTGCCGCTTACGCCCGATACAAAAGGGCAGGAACGCTAACTGGCGAGTTCCACCACTACCGGCACATGGTCGGATGGGCTTTCATAGCCCCGTGCATCGCGGTGGATATATCCGTGCTTCAAATCACTTTTTAACGCCGGCGACAGCCAGACATGGTCAAGCCGCCGTCCGCGGTCGGACGCTGCCCAGTCGCGGTTGCGGTAACTCCACCAGCTATAGAGCTTCTGTTCGTGCGGCACGAGGCTACGCAGCGCATCCACCCACTGGCCGCTGCGCTGTGCGGCATTGAATTTCTCGCGCTCAATTTCCGTATGGCTCACCACATGGCGCAGCTGCCGGCTCGACCAGACATCCTGCTCGAGCGGCGCGATGTTAAAATCCCCCACCGCGATGACTTTATGGTGCGATTTAAATTCCCGCGCCCAATCCTGCATGGCGTCGACAAAACGTAACTTTTCGTCAAATTTCTGATTGACCGCCGGATCGGGAATATCGCCTCCGGCCGGGACATAAAAATTATGCAGCAACGTGCCGTCGGGCAGCTCGGCGGCAATATGGCGCTTATGCCCGTTGGCGATCATGTCGTAGGTCGCATGCAGTTTCAGCGGAAGCTTGGAGAGAATCGCCACGCCGTTATAGCTTTTTTCGCCGGTGAAAATACAATGGTTGAAGCCCAGCCGGGTAATCAGCGCATGCGGGAAATGCTGGTCCTCGACTTTGGTTTCCTGCAGGCACAACACATCGGGCGTATGTTCGGTCACGAATCGCGACAACAATGCCTCGCGGATACGTACCGAATTGATATTCCAGGTGGCGATTTTCATGATGCTGCTGGAGTAAAGAGCGCGGGCGGGCGAGTAAAGAAAAAAAGGGGAGCTTGCGCTCCCCTTGAAGTGGTTGCAGGAACAATTCGTTATCGCGCGACGGGTTCGCGCACCAGCCGGGGCGGCAACGCCAGCCCGGTCACGAGCATCAGGACTGGCCAAAGCAGCATACTCAGTATCAAAGGCAGTATCAGTGCCATGCCCAGCCATTCGATCTGTGCGGCAAGCAGGTGCATATCCAACAGTCCCGGCAGCAACAGTCCGAGCCCGGCGGGTAGAAGCATTGCGCCCAGCAGGTGGTGGGGATCCTCCATCCGCAAGGCGATGGCCAGCGCTTCGCTGCGGCTTACCAGGAACGCGGCCAGCACGCCAAATGCCACACCAAGTAGCGCGCCTAAGGGTACCAGGAGGGTCAGTAGCAATCCGGCCATGAGGCCTTCGCCGCATTTCACCAGCGTGAGTTCCATCGGTTCACGGCGGCTTAGCCATAAAGCGGCAAGCCCGCTGCTTAGGCTGGCGGCAATCGTACCGTCATCCATCCGTCCGGGGGCGATCTGGTGCGCCAGCACCACCACGGCCGCGGCCAGCGCTGCCCACGCCATCACCAATGGAAGACCGGCGAGCATGGGTTGTGCCAAGCGCTGCCCCATCGCCGCGCGGCGAGGGTGCAGTGGCAGCACCAGCCCGCCCACCATGCCGAGCAGGCTGGTGCCGCNNGTGCCAACCACCACCAGGAGAAGAAGGGAGAGCACCGGCGCCATCGGCTGTAGAGGCTCCAACAACCGTGCGGAATAGACCAACAGCCCGCTACCAAGCAATGCGGCGACGAGAAAGCCGCGTGCGCGTGCCCGCTCAAGAAGCGGTGCGGCGATCAGCCCGCTGCCCAGTAATGCAAAGGCCAGATCGGCGCCATACCATAAGGGCTGCACGACACCGTACAGCAGCAGCGTAGCCAGCAGCAGTGCCACCACCTGCAGCAGTGCCAAGCGCCGATGCGCGGGCAGGAGCAAACCGGGCAACAAACCCAACAGGCCACCCCCGATCAGTAGCAACGGAATTATTAAGTCAGCAAACCATGTCATCATCTACATTCCTCATCACGAATAATGCCAATTCCAGGCTAATGAAAAAACAATGCCTTAGCGAGTGCGAGGCATGACGATGCCAAAAAAATGCGCTCCTTTTTCCGTCACGCTGCCTAAAAATGGTGCAGCTTGGCATCGGCGCGGAAACCATGCTAAGGAGGATCCATGCAGCCTATATCCGATACAACCGAAATTCTCATCGCCGGTGGTGGCCTTGTCGGCAACGCTCTGGCCCTCGCGCTGGCGCAAGGCGGGTTGGCCGTTACGGTGGTTGATCCGCTGCCGCGCGAGCAGCAGAGCGCCACCGCCTTCGATGGCCGCACCTCGGCCATTTCTCAAGGCTCGGTACGTATTCTCGATCATGTCGGCGCATGGCGACATATCGTGCCGGAGGCGCAACCGATTCACGATATCCGTGTCTGCGAGGAAGAAAAATCCGGTTTCGTGCATTACAGTGATCGCGACGTGGGCGAACCGTTCGGTTATATCGTGCCCAACCATATCCTGCGCCGTGGGCTCTATCAGGCCCTGCAGGAAATGCCGGGCATTACGCTGCGTTCGCCCAATAAAGTCACTGGCTTCGTCACCGAGCCAGGCCATATCACCGCCACGCTCGATGACGGCTCAACCCTACGCGCCCCGCTGCTCATCGCGGCGGACGGACGGTTTTCCGGTCTGCGCGATCAGGCGGGCATTCCCCACCGCGTCATTTCCTACGGGCAAACGGCCATCGTCTGCGTGATCGAGCATACATTGCCGCACCACGGGCTGGCATTGGAAAAATTTTACCCCGCCGGGCCGTTTGCTTTATTGCCCCTTGTCGGCCAACGCTCCGGCGTAGTGTGGACCGAAACCGATGCGGATGCGGCGCATTACGTCGACTTACCGGAGGATGCGTTCAACGCCGAACTGCAGCGCCGTGTCGGCGACCCGGCCACCAGTGTCTGGGGGCAAGTGACAGCCATCGGCAAACGCTTCAGCTACCCACTCAAGCTTATGCACGCCGAACGGTTCATCGCACCGCGCGTTGCCCTGGTGGGCGACGCGGCGCATGGCATTCATCCCATCGCCGGGCAGGGGGTGAATCTCGGTTACCGCGATGTCGCCGTGCTGGCCGAATTGCTGATCGACCAGCGCAGGCTAGGGCTCGATCTCGGCGCCACGGCGCTGCTGGAGCATTACCAGCGCTGGCGGCGATTCGACTCGATGAGTATGACTGCCAGCACCGATCTGCTCAACCGCCTGTTCAGTAACCGTTTGCCGGGCATGTCGCTGCTGCGGCGTACGGGGCTACGCATGGTCGAGCATATGCCGCGCACCAAAAAATTCTTCATGCGCCACGCGATGGGGCTGGTGGGCGATCTGCCGCATATGATGCGCGATAAGGCTGCCTGAGATGCAAACGTCTTCCGCGCTGGAGCAACCCCTCGAGATCCTGCGCCAGCTCGTCGCTTTTCCCACAGTCAGTTCCGAATCGAACCTCGCGCTCATCGCCTGGGTGGAGGAATATCTCGACGGGCTGGGCATTCCCCACTGGCGAATCAACGAGAGTAGCCACAAAGCCTCGCTACTCGCCCGCGT
>DITH01000071.1 GCA_002422745.1 Alphaproteobacteria bacterium UBA6189 | reverse complement strand
ATGCGTATTAGTAGCGGCCATGGCGGCATGTTACCCCGCCTTTTTCGCGGGGCCCATGGCTGGTGTCGACCCGTTCATTCACGAACAATTCCTGCCACGCATCAACGAAGCCAAATCCCTGCTCGTGAAATCACCCTATTTCATTGCCGCCATGCTGTACCTGCCACTCGTGGCGTTCGCCATGTATGTCGCCATGCTACGGGTACGCCAGCCACTGGTGCCGCGCGCCGAGGCGGCCCAGTTACTATTTTACCTACTGGCCACATTGGGGCTGATCCTGTTTCAGTTACGGTGGTATTATTACCTGTTTCCCGTCACCAGCCTGATGCTTGCTCCTCTGGTCGGTGCGCTCTTTGCGCCCGATGCACGCTGGCCCGCCCGCCTGCTGCCTTCCAACCTGCGCCGGCAAAGCTTGCTGCGCATGGCGCTGTTGGTGCTGTTGCTTGCGCCCTCCAGCCTACTCATGCGAGCTGATACGCCAAGCAGCGCCGCCAAAAGTCAGGCGATTACCCGCTGCGAGCAGCAGGCGCGTCGTCTTATTCGTAGCGGCGAATTAACAGCCATACTGGGTACGCAACCGATTACACTGCTGGCGCCGACGAATCTCGGAACGGAAATCCTGTTCTTTACCCCTTACCGCATTCTGGCATCGAACTATCACCGTGAAGGTAAAGGCATTGCGGCCGTGTGGCGTAGCTGGAAATTTACCGACGAGACAGCCCTCGCCACCCACTTGCAGCGTTACGGGGTTGAAGCGCTTTTACTCTGCCCCGATGGCCAGGCGGCACGCGGTAGCGTGTTGGAGCGTTGGTTAAAAGAAAGTAAAAATATGCCCTGGGGAACTCCCTGGCCCATTCCCTAGGCCCCCACCCTTGATTTACCTGCACTGGCAGCATCAATACAATTGAATAACTCGCAGAGATAAAACTATTTTTTTTATCTCGCGCCCTCTTCAGTTACGCTTCAGGAATGATTGCTATGGTTAAAATGCAGTCATCTAATTAACCATTAAGGGCTATCATGAAAATTCGTTTAAAACTTATTTCTGCTCTGGCCTTATTTAGCCTGTTCGCCACCTTGCCCATCCTCGGCATTATTTTGTACGAACGTGAAGCGCTGGAGAAAACGGCATACACCAAAGCGGCCGATGCGGCAGTAAACTTAAATGACCTGATCGATCGCAACCTGTTCGAACGCTATGGCGACGTGCAGGCATTCGGCCTTAATACCGCCGCTTACAACCCTGACAACTGGCGCAATCCGAGCAGCAACAACCCGCTGGTGGCTGCCATCAATGGTTACACCACCGGCTACGGGCTGTACCCGCTTATTATGTATCTCGACCTGGAGGGCAACGTCCGGGCGGTAAATTCTGTCGATAAAACAGGAAAACCGATTAAATCAGCCGCGCTTTACCGTAAAAATTTTGCCACGGCGGAGTGGTTCAAGCAAACCCGTGCCGGTAAATTTCTGGAAGGCCGCAATGGCCTCACCGGCACCGCCGTCTTCGGCCCGCTGAAAAGCGCAGAAGTCGCCGGCATGTATGGTACGGAAGGCAATGTGCTGATCTACGCAGCGCCAGTCAAAAACACGGCAGGCGAAATTATCGGCATCTGGGCGAACTTCGCCGATTTTGGCCTCGTGGAAGATATTATGGCCACACAATATGAAGCCCTGAAACATCTTGGTTTCACCAATACCGAAATCGATCTGATCGATACAGAGGGCACATTGTTGGCAAAATACAATGCGGCGGAAGGTCTCATTCGTGACCCGAACGTGCTCGGCCAGAATTGGCTCGAAAAAGGTCATGCAGTGGCAGCTAAAGCGGTGAAGGCGACGCCAAACAGCTTCGGTGCAGAAGCCATGGCGCACCCCGAAACGGGCGAGGCGAAAATCGTCGGCTACCATCATGGCTATGGCGCTTACGATTATACCGGCCTCGGCTGGACAGCCCTCGTGCAATTAAATGAAGCCGAAGCGCTGGCCGATATTAATAAAGTAATTAAGCTTATCCTCATCGGTATTGCGATTATTATTGCAACAGCACTGCTTGTAGCGGTCATCATCGGCAGTAAGGTCACCCATAAAATTCGCGAATATGCCGACATGCTGAGCAGCATCGCGCAGGGCGACACGGATATTGTCGTCCCCACCCCCCGCGTGCAGGATGAAATCGCTACCCTGTTTGGCGCCACCGAGAATTTGCGTCAGAATGTCGACGAGGCCTACCGCCTGAAACGTATGGTCGATGAGATGCCCACCAACGTGATGATCTCGGAAGTCAGCGGGAATTTCACCATCACCTACCAAAACGAGGCATCACACACCACGCTCAAAAAGCTGGAAAAATATCTGCCGGCAAACGCCGACCAGATGCTCGGTTCGTCGATCGACATGTTCCATTCCGACCCGGCCCGTATCCGCGCGGTGCTGTCCGACCCTAAAAACCTGCCGCACCGTGAGCGTATTAAGGTGGGCCCGGAAGTGATGAGTCTTAATGTTTCAGCCTTACGCAACAAGAAAGGCGATTATGTCGCCGCCATGCTGACTTGGGATATCGTAACCCAGCAGGCCAAGCTCGCCGATAATTTTGAACATAGCGTTAAAGGGCTGGTCGAACAGGTAACCGCGGCGGCCAAGCAAATGCAAGGCTCCGCCGAGTCGATGGCCTATCTCGCCAGCGACACCAAGACCCGCTCGAACAACGTGGCGCGCATTTCCGAGGAAACCTCGCAAAGTTCATCGCAGGTAGCGGCGGCGGCCGAGGAACTGACTGCCTCGATCGGCGAAATCAGCGGTCAGGTGCAAAAATCAACCCAGGTAGCAGGCCAGGCGAACGACAAGGCCCAGCGCATCAACCAGTCGATGCAATCGCTGGTGGAAAAATCCGGCCGTGTCGGCGAGGTGATTCAGTTCATTACCGACATCGCCGGACAGATTAACCTGCTGGCGCTGAATGCGACGATTGAATCCGCCCGCGCCGGGGAAGCCGGAAAAGGCTTCGCCGTCGTCGCGAGCGAGGTCAAATCCCTCGCCAACCAGACTGGTAAGGCGACCGAAGAAATCACCCAACAGGTGCAGTCGATGCAAGATGCCACCGCCGAGGCCGTAAACTCAGTGCAGGAAATCATCCATATTATTAGCGAGATAAATTCCAGCACCACCAGCGTCGCCGCTGCGATCGAGGAGCAAAGCGCCGCAACCAACGAAATCTCGCGCAATATCAATGTGGCTGCAAACGGCACCTCCCAGATATCGCAGAATATCAGCCAGGTGCAGCAAGGCGCGGAGGATACCGGCCTGACCTCCAACCAGGTGCTCGATGCCGCCACCGCGCTGGTCAACCAGGCGACGGAGCTTTCCACCAAGGTGGATGAGTTCCTTAACACGGTGCGAAACAGCTAACGAATTTTCCCCTTGTGCACTAACCCCCCGGTTGAGGTTTACCTTGATCGGGGGAATTTTTTCTCGGACGTGACAAGGCGCAATCTATCGGTTAGGTAGGCTTTTCCAAAAAGGAGATGCTATGCCCATCGTTCAGATTCATTTACTGGAAGGCCGCGATACCGAGAAAAAGCGCGCGTTGGTGAAAAACGTCACCCAGGCCGTGTGTGACACGCTGGGCTCGAAGCCCGAGAAAGTCCGGGTAATTCTGTCCGACATGGCCCATCACGATTACGCCGTTGGCGGCGTTCTGCATTGCGACGAGCAGGCATGAACAGCAAAACCCTGCTCCCCTCCGGATTGATGGACGTGCTGCCGCCTTACGCGGCGGGCGAATTCCGTCTGATTCACCATTTCCTCAAAAGCTTCATGGGGTTTGGCTACCAGCCGGTGATTCCGCCGCTGGCTGAATACGAAAACTCCATGTTAGCGGGCCAGGGTGAAGCCACCAGCCACCATGTCTTCCGTGTGGCCGACCCACTCAGCGGCGAGATGCTTGCACTACGTGCCGATATGACCGGACAGATCGCCCGCATTGCTGGCGAAAGCCTCGGCAATGCGCCCCGCCCCTTGCGGCTTTGTTACGCGGGCTACACGCTGCGCACCACACCAGATGCGCTAAAAACCCGCCGTCAATACACCCAGGTAGGCATTGAACGCTTCGGCAGCATCGGCACTGGCGCGCTGGCCGAAGTGATTGCAATTGCCATCCATGCGCTGAGCACCGCAGCCGACAAGAAACTCACCCTCGACCTGCATTACCCCGCCGTGCTCGAACAATTGCTGGCCAACACACCCGCAACCCAACAGCCCGCTATTCGCGAAGCCGTCCGCTTAAAAGATGCCGCCCGACTCCGCCAGTTGGATGCGGCGCCCATCGCCACCCTGCTGGAGAGCGCGGGCAACGCCGACCGTGCCATCAAGGCATTGCGTAGCGCCGATATTCCTGCCGAAGCGCTGGGCGAGCTGGCCGCGCTGGTGGCCGCGCTGAAACAGCAGCAAATCGACGCGACGGTCACCATCGACCTGCTCGATCTCGCCGGTTATGAATATTACTGCGGTATCGGCTATGCCATTTATTGGCAGGACCCCGCCATCGAAGTGGCGCGTGGCGGCTGTTACCGCACCACCCATGGCGAGGAAGCGGTCGGCTTTACCTTGTATATCGACGACCTGCTGACCCATCTGCCGACGGAAGCAGCGCCACCCTCGGTGATCATTCCGGGTGGCACACCGGCCGCCGAAGCCGCCAAAAAACAGGCAGAAGGCTTTATTACCCTCTACGAATAAATATATTCCGAGATCCCGTGGCACGACAGCGACGACATTTTCCTTTTAATGCCTGTCTTTCTATGCCAGAAAACGGCGCCATAGAATAGGTTTGGGTTAGGATATTGCATGAGCGTGGTTGTCATCGGCTCCCAATGGGGAGATGAAGGTAAAGGCAAAGTCGTCGACTGGTTAAGTGAGCGCGCCGATGTCATCGTGCGTTTCCAGGGCGGTCACAATGCCGGCCACACGCT
>DITH01000051.1 GCA_002422745.1 Alphaproteobacteria bacterium UBA6189 | reverse complement strand
ATACGGCACGCGCCTACCACGACGAAACCCTGCCCGCCGACGGCGCGAAGGTCGCCCATTTCTGCTCCATGTGTGGGCCGAAATTCTGCAGCATGAAGATCAGCCAGGAGGTGCGCGAATTCGCGAAAACCGAACGTGCGCTGGCGCAAAATGCTGCGCAGCATTCGGAAGAAGAGGCGCAAAAAGAAATGGCCAAAATGGGCGCCAAATTTAAAGCTGAAGGGTCAGAAATTTATCACAAGGTTGGGTAATGAAATACGATTCGAGAACAATTTTCATATTGTTCTGTTTTTTCATGCTCTGCGCTACACCCGTGTGGTTTACCCCTGAAGTTAGGAGCGCTTTATTAGAATATAAAGAAGCATTTATTGCCCTAACGGTTGCCATAGTAGGGGCGATTTCTGGAGCTTTTGGAGCGCAGTATTTAAATGAACAAAACCAGCATAGAATCGCTTTAACGCATGAGATGAGAAACACTAATGCGGCAATCATAACTACGTTTAGCATATTTAATTCGGTGCTAAATTTAAGAAGCCAACATATCGAAAAATTTCGAGATAATTTCTATATAACAAAGGGAAATTTAGAAATTCTCTTTAGAGAAGAGGGGCCAGGACAAACTATTAGTCTTCAAATTCCAGTACCCTCTTTGCAGCCAATAGCATTTCAAACGGAAACTCTGCGGAATCTTATTTTTGATAAAATTAGCCCACTATCACGACCTTTGGCTCTCACTAATATAATCGGTGAGACTCTTGATAGTTTGAACCTTGCAATTGAGCAAAGAAACGAAATGATTGCTCGATTGCAGGCTGCTCCACAACAACTAAAGGTTCCTTTGTATCTCGGATACGAACTGCCTGAAGGTGGGGTAGATAATACTTACGCGGATACTGTTGATATGATGCATTCGAGCACAGTTGATGTGATGTGGTTTACAAAACGCTTGTGTCTAGATTTAATTAAGCATGCGGAACATCTAAAAAGAGAATTAAAAGACAGCTCTATTAGAATAGCGCGACCTCTATTTGAGTCCATAGATCCTGTATATTTGCCAAAAGATGAGCGCTATCAGGACTGGTTAAAGAATTTTGTTTAGTATGCCCTACCTCACCCACACCCCCTATATCGCCCCACCCTTTGCCGAGGTGGAAATCACCGTGCGCGGGGAGATGAACGCGGCGTGGTACGATAAATATACCGAGCGGCTGGCCGCGATTGACGATGTGGTGGTAAGCAGCATCGAATATGATTCCGATGACTTGCGCATTACGGGGCTGGAGGCCTTGCCGCTGCTGGAGGCGGGCGAGAAAATTCCGCTCATCATTTACAACCGCGGCGGCTCGGGCGATTTCGGCGGCCTGTCGGCCGCGCAGATTTTGAATTTGATGGTGCCGATGGTGCAACAACTGCGCGCCGGGGTGCTGGCTTCGAACTATCGCGGCAATATGGGCAGCGAAGGGCGCGAGGAATTTGGCGGCGCCGATGTGCACGACGTGCTGAACCTTATTGACGTAGGCAAGCAGCAGGCATGGTGGGACGGTAAAAACATCTTCATGCTCGGCTGGAGCCGCGGCGGGATGATGACCTACCGCGCCATTGCCGAGGGCGCGAAACTCAACGCCGCCGCCGTGGGGGCCGGGGTGGCGGATGCGATGGGCATCGCCAAGGAGCGCCCTGACATGCTGCAACATGTGATGCAAAAATTTATTCCCGGATTCAGCGGCCATGCGGATGCGGAGTTGCGCAAACGATCGGCCCTGCAATGGCCGGAGAAACTCACCGTGCCGCTGCTTTTGCTGCATGGCGATGCCGATACCAAGGTGGATGTGTCGCACGCCCGCCGCATGCATGAGGCGCTTGCCGCGCAGGGCACAGCCGTGCGCTATGTGGAATACCCTAAAGGCAGCCATGGGCTGGTGAAGGAAAACGAGGCGGTGATGCGCGAAGTGGCGGCCTGGTTCACCGCGCACCGGAAATAACATGGAAAAATAATGTCCGCCCACCTAGGCTCGGTACGAGAGAGGAGAGCGCCATGACTGCCGAGCTGCAAGAGATTCGCCGCACCACCAAAACCATCGCGCTGATCGGCGCCAGCAACAAGCCCGACCGGCCGAGCTACCGCGTGATGTGGTTTTTACTGTCGAACGGCTACACGGTCTATCCGGTCAATCCCAGCCTGCATGGGCAGAAAATTCTTGAGCAGGATGTGTATGTGTCGCTCGCCGAGTGCCCGGCACCGGTGGATATGGTCGATATTTTCCGCAACCCAGCCGATGCGGCGCTGGTGATCGACGAAGCCATTGCGCTACGCCACAGCCTCGAGATCAAAACTATCTGGTGCCAATTGGGCATCATCCCCAAAGAAGCGGCGCAGCGTGCGTGCGATGCCGGGCTCACCGTGGTGATGGATCGTTGCCCCGCCATCGAATGGCGATAAGCATCTTAGGATTTTTGCGCTTTCAATAAATCGCGGATTTCCGTGAGTAGCAGAATATCGGCCGGGGTGGGAACTTCGGTATTTTTCGTGTCGGCGGCCTTGGCCTCGAACTGAGCCTTTACGCGGTTGATCTGCCGCACCAGCAGGAACACTACAAACGCGACGATGATGAATTTCACCACGGCGTTGATGAACACTCCATATTTGATAATGGGTGCGCCAGCGGCTTCGGCTTCGGTGCTCGAGGCATACGCGGTATCGGAGAGATTGATATAATATTCCGAAAAATCCAGCCCGCCGATGACGATGCCGAGCAGCGGATTAAACAGGTCGGCCACCATGGAATTGACGATGGCAGTGAACGCCGCGCCGACAACCACGCCGACTGCCAGGTCGATCACGTTGCCGCGGGCAATGAATTTCTTGAACTCGTTCCACATCGATTGGGGCTCCTTAGGTTGGTGGGCATGCAAGCTGCGCCGGGCCAGTTTTTTGGCGGCGCGACCGCTCAGCTCGTTCAGCAAACTAGGATTTGGATAACGCATGGCGGCCAACCAATCAACCGACGCATTAAAAATCCATGAGGCTGGGGTGGGGCGGGCGGTCGCTGGTTTGGAGCGGGTGAAGGGAATCGAACCCTCGCCTAAAGCTTGGGAAGCTTTCGTTCTACCATTGAACTACACCCGCGCGAGGGGGGCTTCATAGCATATTTTGCTGCGAGCGCAACAGGCGGGTTGAGGGAATAGAAGCTCCCTGCAAGGGATTGCTTTCCCGCTCCGGATCAGGGTAGATGGGCGGATGAACCTGTGGTTATACCTGCTCGGCATTCAGCTCGTCACCTATCTCCTGTTCTGGGGGGATAAGCGTTCGGCACGGCGCGGCGGCGCGCGCGTGCCGGAATCCATGCTGCTGCTGGCCAGCCTGCTTGGCGGAACCTTCACAGCGATCGTGGCCATGATCCGCCTGCGGCATAAAACCCGCAAAGGCAGCTTTCAGGTAAAGTTCTTCATGATCGTTGTGGTGCAGATCGGCCTGCTTATCTATCAACCCGCAGCGTTACAGCTGTTGCTGGCGCGGCTGTTCGGCTAGAGCCCGCGTAAATCTGCCACATACAGCGAAATCAAGGGGGAAGTTGCGCCGCGCCGCACAGTAAACCCCTTGGTGTTTAGCGTTTTTTCTGGCATGCTGGAGAAATAAGACAACAAAAATAACAGGGAGCTTTCCATGTCGCACGCGGTCATCGCCGGGTATTTGCGTTCCCCCTTCACTCCTGCCACCAAAGGCGCGCTTGCCAGCGTGCGGCCCGACGATCTGGCCGCCGAAGTCATCCGCGCGCTGATCGAAAAAACCGGGGTGGCAAAAGCCGATATCGAAGATGTATTGCTCGGCTGTGCCTTTCCCGAAGGCGAACAGGGCTTCAACATGGCGCGCATGGTCGCGTTGCTGGCGGGCCTTCCAGTGACGACGGGCGGTGTGACGATCAATCGCTGGTGCGGCTCGAGCATGGAAGCCATCCATATCGCCGCTGGTAATATCGCCGCCGGTAAGGGCGAAGTATTTATCGCGGCCGGGGTGGAGTCGATGTCGCGCATCCCCATGGGCGGTTTCAACCCGTTACCGAACCCAAAACTGTATAAAGATATGCCCGAAGCCTATATCGGTATGGGGCTGACAGCAGAGAATGTCGCCAAGCAGTTTAAAATCGAGCGCGCGGCGCAGGAGGATTTTGCCCTCGCCTCGCATCAAAAAGCGGCGGCGGCCAACTTCGCTGAAGAAATCGCGCCGATCACGACCAAAGCGGGTGTAGTCGATAAAGACGGCACGATCCGCGCCAATTCCACGAAAGAAGACCTCGCGAAGCTCGACCCTGCCTTCGATGTGTACGGCACGGTGACGGCGGGCACCTCCAGCCCGTTGACGGACGGGGCTGCGGCCACGCTGGTGGTGAGCGAGGCATATGCTAAGAAACACAAGCTGCCCATTCTGGCACGCATCAAATCCATGGCAGTGACCGGGCTCGAGCCGGGCATCATGGGGCTGGGCCCGATCAGCGCCTCGCAGAAGGCGTTGAAGAAAGCCGGGCTGACCATGAAGGATATCGATGTAATGGAAATTAACGAAGCGTTTGCGGCGCAGTCGATTCCCTGCATTGCCGAGCTTGGCTGCCCGATGGAGAAAGTGAATGTCGAAGGCGGGGCGATTGCGCTCGGCCACCCGCTCGGCGCATCTGGCGCGCGGATTACCGGCAAGGCGGCGCTGCTGCTGTCGCGCGGGAAAGGGAAATACGCCCTGGCGACCGCCTGTATCGGCGGCGGGCAGGGGATCGCGACGGTGCTGGAGAAGGCATAATGGACATCAAACAAGTCGCCGTACTCGGCTCAGGTGTGATGGGCTCCGGCATTGCCGGGGTGCTGGCGAATGCGGGGATTCCCGTGCTGCTGCTCGACATGAAAGCGGAAGGGGAAAGCCCCAACGCGCGGGCGGAAGATGCCATCGCCAAACAGCTCAAAGGCTCAGCCCCTGGGTTCGCGCACAAGAAATTCGCCAAACTGGTGACGGCCGGAAATTTCGACGACGATTTGGCGAAGCTGAGCGAGTGCGACTGGATCATCGAGGTGGTGGTCGAGAAGCTCGAGATCAAGCAGGCGATGTACCAAAAGGTCGAAGCCGTGCGCAAAGCGGGCAGCATTGTGTCGTCGAACACGTCGACTCTGCCGCTGCATGTGCTGATTGGAGGGATGCCGAAATCCTTCCAGGACGATTTCCTGATCACCCATTTTTTCAACCCGCCGCGCTTTATGCCGTTGCTCGAGGTGGTGCCTAGCCCCGGCTTCGATGCGGCGCGTTTTGCGGCGTTCGGTGCGTTCGCCAACAAAGCGCTGGGTAAGAACGTGGTGCCGGCGAAAGACACGCCCGGCTTTCTCGGTAACCGGATCGGGGTGTATTGGCTGACCGTGGCGCTGCTCGACGCGATTGCGATGGGGGTGCGGGTGGAGGAGGCCGACGCGGTCATGGGCAAGCCGCTGGGCTTTCCCAAAACCGGCGTGTTCGGTTTGTACGACCTGATCGGCATCGATTTAATGCCGCTGATCGCCAAAGCGATGCTGGCCACCTTGCCGAAAGACGATACGTTCCGCCAGATATTCGCGGCGCCGGAACTGGTGACGAAGATGATCGCCGATGGTTATACCGGCCGCAAAGGTAAGGGCGGGTTCTACCGCATCGTCAAGGGGGCGGACGGTGCGAAAACCAAAGAAGTGATCGACCTGCAGACCGGCGAATACCGGCCCGAGCAGAAGGTGAAGCTGGAGTCGGTTCCCGCCGCGAAAGCGGGCCCGGCGGCGCTGCTTTCGCACCCCGATATCGGCGGCCGCTACGCCGCCAGCGTGATGTTGAAGACCCTGCATTATGCAGCGTCGCTCATTCCGGAAATTTCCGACGATATGGCCGAAGTCGATGCCGCGATGGTCTCGGGGTATAACTGGAAATACGGGCCCTTCGCGCTGATCGACCGGCTGGCCTATGGCGGCAAATCGGGCACCGACGTATTCGCCGCGGCCCTGCAACAGGCAGGCATGGAGGTGCCGAAACTGATTCAGCAATCGTTGGGCAAAAAACTTTACGACGTGACCGACGGCACGCGCATGCAATTCGCCATCGGCGGCAGCTACAAGCCGGTGCCGATTCCCGACGGCTCGCTGATGCTGGAGGATATCAAAATCACCGGCGCGAAGCCGGTGAAGAAAAATGCGTCTGCCAACGTATGGGATTTGGGCGACGGGGTAGCCTGCCTTGAGCTCACCTCGAAATCGAATACGTGGGACCCGGAAAATTTACGCATGGTGGGGGATTTGCCTGCCATCGTGAAGGAACACGGGTTTAAGGCCGTCGTGATTGGTAGCGACGCCGATCATTTCAGCTTCGGCGCCAATATCGGATTCTTCCTGCTGGCCTGCAATACCGCCAGCTGGTGGGCAATTTCCGATATGGTGAAACAGGGGCAGGACGCCTTCATGGGGCTGAAATACGCGCCGTTCCCGGTGGTCACCTCGCTTTCCGGCATGGCGCTGGGCGGCGGCTGCGAAATCAACCTGCATGCGGATGCGGTGCAGGCGCATATGGAATCCTATATCGGGCTGGTCGAGGCGGGCATCGGCGTGATTCCCGGCTGGGGCGGTTGTAAGGAAATGCTGCTGCGCCATGTCGAGGCGGCCGAAGCGGCGCAACGGGCGATCCTCAAAGGCGAAAAGCCGCAGCATCTTATCGGTGGTGGGCCGATGGGTGCGGTAAGCAAAGCGTTCGAATATATCAGCATGGCCAAGGTGGCGGGCTCCGCCGCCGAAGCGCAGGACATGCTGATCCTGAATGCCGCGTCGCGCATTACGATGAACCGCCGCCGCGTGCTGGCCGATGCGAAAGCCCGTGCGCTGGAGCTGGCGGAAAATTATACGCCGCCCACCTCGCGCACGCTGCGCCTGCCTGGGCCGTCGGGGTTTGCGGCGTTGAAATTGGCGGTCGATAATTTCCGCAAAAGTGGCAAAGCCACCCCGCACGATGAGGTCGTTGCTACCGCGCTGGCCTATGTGCTGACCGGCGGCGCGACCGACATCACCGAGGAGGTAAGCGAACAGCAACTGCTGAATCTCGAGCATGATGCATTCATGGAGCTGACCAAAACCGAAGGCACCCGTGCCCGCATTGCGCATATGCTCAATACGTCGAAGCCGTTGAGGAATTAGATGACTCTGGAGGAACTTCGCCGCCATAAACCGCAGATTGAAGCGATAGCCGCGAAATACGGCGTCAGTAATCTGCGTGTATTTGGTTCTGTCCTGCGCGGCGAGGTGCATGCGCATAGCGATCTTGATTTACTGGCACGTATGCCCGGCGAAGAGCGGCGATATACCTTATTCGATCATGTTCGCCTGAAAAGGGAACTGGCGGAAACATTGAATACAGAAGTTGACCTGGTGAACGACCGTTGCCTGCATAAATACATTGGGCCGTATATTCTTCGGGAGGCGGTGCCGCTATGAGCGCTGGCAAAGACCTTTTCGTTCATTTCAACGATATGCTCGATGCGATTCACGAGCTTGAACAGTATGCATCCGATCCGTTTGAAGATGCGATCCGCAAACGATTGATCGAGCGGGGCTTCGAGATTCTGGGTGAAGCGGCGCGGCGTATTCCCCGTGAAGCTCAGCCCGACTACCCGCACATTCCATTTCCAGACCTTATCAGCATGCGCAATGTCATCGCGCATGAATACGAGGTAATTGAACTGCCGCGTCTCATAGAAACGATTCGCCTGGACCTGCCACCGCTGAAAGCGTCGCTACTTGCCATTGTGACACGTAAGGAAACTTAAATTATGCCTAGCTATACCGCTCCCGTTCGCGACTATCAGTTCCTGATCGACCATTATATGGGGCTTGAGCGTTATGCCGAGGTCGAAGGTTTCAGCGAAGCGCGCGACATGGCGCCGGCCTTGCTCGACGCCAGTGCGCAATTCACTCAGGAAGTGCTGCACCCGCTGAACGCGGTGGGCGATAAGCAGGGCCTAAAATACGATAACGGCCGCGTGACCACGCCCGAAGGCTTCAAGGAAGCGTACAAGCAATATGTCGAAGGGGGTTGGCCGACCCTGACTTGGCCCACCGAATTTGGCGGACAGGGCATGCCGGAATTTTTAAACATGCCGATGCTGGAGATGGTCTGCTCGGCAAACCTTTCTTTTGGCCTGACGCCGGGCCTTACCCACGGCGCGGTACATGCGCTGCTGGTGCATGGCTCCGACGAACTGAAACAGAAATTTCTGCCCAACATGATCTCTGGCGCATGGTCGGGCGTGATGTGCCTCACCGAGCCGGTGGCGGGTACCGATCTCGGTTTGATGACGACACGCGCCGAGCCGCAGGCAGATGGTGGCTATACTATCACCGGCAATAAGATTTTCATCTCCGCCGGGGAGCAGGACCAAACCGAAAATATTATTCATCTGGTGTTGGCCCGCCTGCCGGATGCGCCGAAGGGCAGCAAGGGAATTTCGCTGTTTCTCGTGCCGAAATTTCTGGTGGGGGATGATGGTTCGCTTGGCGAGCGCAACGCGTTTCAATGCGCCGGGCTGGAGCATAAAATGGGCATCCATGCTTCGCCCACCTGCGTGATGAATTACGACGGGGCGACGGGGTATCTCGTCGGTGCGCCGCATCGCGGCCTGCCCGCCATGTTTACGATGATGAACACGGCCCGGCTCTATGTCGGCATGCAGGGCCTGGGCGTCGCCGAAGCGGCGCAGCAAAATGCCATTGCCTATGCACAGGAGCGGCTGCAAGGCCGGGCGCTTTCGGGTGCGAAATTCCCCGACAAACCGGCGGATCCGATTACCGTGCATCCCGATGTGCGGCGCATGATTTATATCATGAAAGCCTTTACCGAAGGCGCGCGCGGGCTGGTGATGGACACCGCCTTGCATATCGACCTGGCGCATCGCCATCCGGATGCATTGGTGCGCGAAGCGGCCGACGATTATGTGCAGCTGGTGACGCCGATCGTGAAAAGTTTCCTCACCGATGGCGGGTTTGAGACGGCGTCGACCGCCATGCAATGTTTCGGCGGCTATGGGTATATCGAGGAGTATGGCGCCAGCCAGTATTTGCGCGACGCGCGAATCGCGATGATTTACGAAGGCACCAACGGCGTGCAGGCGATGGATCTGGTGGGGCGTAAATTGCCGCACGATACCGGGCGCTATCTCAGCCGCTTCTTCCACCCGGTCGATCAGTTCATTGCCGAGAACAAAGCGGATGCGGCGATGGCGGAATTCAATAAGCCGCTGAAACAGCATGTGAAATATCTGCAACAGGCCACCATGTGGATTGGCGCGATGGGTATGGTCGACCCTAACCATGCCGGGGCAGGAGCGGTGGAATACCAGCGCATGTTCGCGCTGGTGCTGCTGGCCTATATCTGGGCGCGGCAGGCCAAGCTGGCCCTGCAACTGCGCGAGGAAGACCCGGCCTTCTACGATGCCAAACTGGCCACGGCGCGGTTTTACTTCACTAAAATCCTGCCGCAAACGACGGGGTTGCTGGCCAGCATCACCGCCGGGGCCGCCCCGGTCATGGCCGAGGGTGGGTTTTAGGGTTTCGGTCGCCTGTCGCCGGTCACTAGCATTCGGCGATATTTTGCCCATTGTCATCATTTCGTAACATTTCTTTGCTAGGGTGGAGACGTGGGGAAGTAAATCCGCTCGGGTATTCCCTAAGAAATTAACGAATTGTTTACCAGTTTTGCTGTAAATTGGTAAAAATTTAGGAGTTCGCACATGGGCGACAGAAGAGATTTGGGCGATCAAATCGTTAGCTCTGGCCAGGAAATGGTCAATGGTGCTGCTGGCGGAGTTATCGGTAGTTATGTGGGTCAGGGCAGCGGTTTGCTAGCGGGGGCACTCTCGCAGGGCATCGGCATGTTAACTGGTCAGGATAATGTGCGCATGCGTGGTAATCATTCGCTTCAATTTGAAGGGCTGGGCGATCAACGCGTACGGGTTAATACGGGGTTTGATAGCCGTCGACCAGAACAGGGACATCTCACCAACTTATTTGGGGGTGGAAGGGCGCAGCCTGGCACGGCGAACATATCACAGCAAGGCTTGAAAGTGTTAACCGCGGTAGAAGCGTTGTATAATTCGGATACGCAACCTGACTACGCGGCCGCACAGCAACAGGCCATGAGGGATATGCAAGCGGCGGGCGGCGTGGTTACTGTTCCGCCCGGTAACTTGGTAGAAATGAAGAGCCGTTACGGAGTGGTGCAGATTTCACTTCCTCCTGGCAATTATACGCCCGATCAGCTGTTGCGGGTTGGTGCATTAGAATACGGGCGCGCGGTAAACGAAGAGGTTTTAGCCAACAAAATTGTGGATGGCATGGCATATCATGCCTCGGCTGTTGCACCCCAATACGCGCCGCAGCAGCCGCACCCGGCGACGGGACCCTATGCAGGCGGGCAAGGGCCTGTTTATACGCAACCGCGTAATATCGATACACCGCCGGGCACTACGCCTGGAGTGGCGGCACCGCATCCGGCGGCACCCACAACCGCGCCGCAATCGGCGACGGTGGATACCGCAGCCTACAGCCAGAAGCTCCAGCAGTATAGCGCGGGGGTGAAAGATGCGATCGGCAAACTGCAGCCGGGGGTGGCGCATGAAAAAGTGATGGAAACGCTCGGCATTCGCAATGGCGAGTCGCTGGGTAACTTGGAACTATTGTTGCGCAACAGCGACAATGCCGCGCGCGCGCAGTTCCGTCAGGATATGGCGGCCGCGCTCGATTCGGTCGGGGAACGTACCGGCACGGATGTGACAGCCGCAAAACAACAGCTGGAAGCGCTGGTGCAGCAATCCCAGCAAGCCGGGCCGACGACAACGCGCCCCACCGCCGTGACCTCGCGCGAACTGGAGCAATATTATAACGATCTGGGTACACTGAATTTCGGCGATGAAGGTCTACAGAAAAAATACGAAACCGTGCTCCAGCAATCGCGTGCGGCGCAGGCAGGTGGCTTGGGCGGGTTCATCGCCCAGTTCGTGAACATGTTCTCCAATATCATTAGTGGCACGCCGGAACTGAACGGCATCACGCCGGAGAAATTCCTCGCGCAACATGAAGACAAACTTGACGCGGCCAGCAAGGAAAAGCTGCCCCAAGTGCTGGCCTCGAAACCGCAACGCGATACGACGGGGCTTGCCGGCGGTAGCCCGGCGACGAGCCAGCCGCATCCGGCCACGGTGGCGCCGACGGCGGCGAACATGGGCTTCCAAACCGGCGATACGCTGGCGGGTGGCGCAGGCCAAGATACGTTGCGCGATACGCAAGCGATGCCGTCGCAGCTGTTTAACCATAAAGCGGTGGCGGACAAAAACGCACCGGTTGCATCACGCGATATGGCGAATGGTGGACACCGGGCCGAGCTGAACTCGCCGTATGATTTTGCCGAACTGGTATCGAAGTCTGACCTGGCTGGCTTGAAGAACGCTACCGGTGGCGTGGAGGCAACGGAAGCACAGGCGGCTACCGCCGGTGCGAAACCGCAGCAGGTCTACGGCCCGCAAATCTAGCTTGGCGCGCGCTGCTGTCTGCATTACGCTCGCTCCATGAGCGACATTCCCATCTATAAAGTCGGGGCGGTGCTGGTGCATGGCGATCGGGTGCTGCTGGTGCGGCCGCATCCCAAAAATGCGGGCGAGGTGCCGCCGCTGGTGTTGCCGCGCGGGTCGCGCCAATATCGGGATGCGCAGGGTGATTGGCGAGACGCGCGCGACGCGGAAACAGCCCAACGCCATGCCGATACGCTGGAGCCGCTAGCACGTGCGCTGGCCCGCGAAGTGGAGGAGGAGGCCGGGCTCCCCGCCGCCCTGCTGCCCGGCTTGCCGACGATCGATCTCGGGCCGATGGCGTTTCAATCGCGCAGCAAAGGGCTCTACCCGGTGCACTGGTTTCAACTGACACTGGACGATGCAGCGGTCGGTGCGCTGCGGCCACCGGCCGATGCCAGCGAAGTACGGTGGATGACGATGGAGGCGGTGCGCGCGGGGATTATGGGCGGAACGATATCGGCCGGGTACTGGCCGGTTATCGCGCGGGTGCTCGGGGAAGTAGTTTAGGCGACGTCGCGTTGCCAGAATAGCCCAAAGCCGCCTTTATGGCCGACCACGCGCGCGGTGAGCTTTCCCCCGAGCAGTTCCTTTGCCGCTTCGCCGAAAATTTCGTACCGCCAACCATGGCTGATATGCGCCTTATCGAACGGCAGGATGCCGCGCACCAGCTGTTCCAGCTCGTCTTTGTCGGCGACCAGGCGGGGCACGACATGGTATTCCTCGGCTTTTTGCTTGAGCAGCATTTTCAGCTGGTCGTAACAGGCTTCGACCGGGGCGGACATGGGTTTCAGGCGCTCCTCCGGTTTGGGGAAGCTTTCGCGCGGGGCGAGGCGGGCTTCGTTCAACGCATCGACCAATGAAGCCATCATTTCCTTGTTCAACTGGCCACCAATGCCGCGCACTTCCATCAGCTCCTCGGCCGATTCGGGCATGAGGGCAGCCACCTGCACGACCCATTCATCCTTCAGGATACGCTGGCGCGGCACGTTGCGGCGCATGGCCTGCTCTTCGCGCCAGGCAGCGGCGGCGCGCAGCAAATTCAGATATTCCGGCGCGCGCGATTTCACTTTCAGCCGCTGCCACATGCGGTTCACATCGACCCGGTACTGGGTGATATCGCCCATCACGCGCATTTCTTCCTCGATCCACCCATCGCGCGCATCCTCGTGAATGCGCGCGCTCAATATCTCGTAGACCTTGCGCAGGTGGATCACATCGTCGAGCGCGTAGACGAGCTGGCGGTCGGAGAGCGGACGACGCGCCCAGTCGGTGTAGCGCAGTGCTTTGTCGAGCTTAGCGCCAACCAGGTCGCCGACCAGGGTTTCGTAGCTCACCGATTCGCCGAAGCCACAGACCATGGCGGCGATCTGGGTGTCGTACATCGGTGTCGGCACCCGCCCGGTTTCGCGGACGAAAATCTCGATATCCTGCTTGGCGGCGTGGAACACTTTCAGCAGCCGCTCATCGGCAAACGCGTTGTAAATCGGGGTGAGGTCGATCTCGCCGGCCAGCGGGTCGATCGCCACTGCCTGTTTGGAGGTCGCTACCTGCATCAGGCAAAGCTGGGGGAAATAGGTGCGCTCGCGGATGAATTCGGTGTCGACGGTGATGAATTGCTCGTCGCCGAACGTAGCGCAAAACGCGGTGAGTTCTTCAGTGGTGGTAATAACGGAGGTTTGCATGAGTGGGTTTTTAGTCCTTTAGCCACGCGGTGCAACATATATTCCACCGTCATCCCGGGTTTATGCCGGGATATGCGGTATAACCGTTGCACCCCGGCAAACCGGCACAGGGCAGGAATGACAAGCTATTTGCTTTTGGCGGCGTCTACGTTATATCTGCGGCGCTTAGATGAGGAAAAAAATTATGCATGCCTACCGCACCCATACCTGCAACCAGCTTCGTGTCGACCATGTCGGGCAGGAGGTAAAACTCTCCGGTTGGGTTCACCGGGTGCGCGACCACGGGCAGCTGGTGTTTCTCGATCTGCGCGACCATTACGGCATCACCCAGTGCGTGGCCGAAGCGGAAGAAGGCGCGATTTTTGAGGCGCTTTCGCGCCTGAAGCCCGAGTCGGTGGTGACCATCACCGGCAAGGTGGTGGCCCGCGCGGCGGATGCGGTGAACAGCAATCTCGCCACAGGCGATATAGAAATCATGGTCGCCGCGGTGCATGTGGAATCGGCGGCGGAAACCCTGCCACTCCAGGTGAATAGCGACGCCGATTTCCCCGAAGCCACGCGGTTGAAATACCGTTTCCTCGATTTGCGGCGCGAGCAGCTGCATAAAAATATCATGCTGCGCAGCCAGGTGATCGCCAGCATCCGCCAACGCATGATCGCGCAGGGGTTCCAGGAGTTCCAGACGCCGATTCTCACCGCCTCGTCGCCGGAAGGCGCGCGCGA
>DITH01000199.1 GCA_002422745.1 Alphaproteobacteria bacterium UBA6189 | reverse complement strand
GCCGCCGTGGCCAGAACGTGCGCCTCGCCGCCCAGCTGACCGGCTGGAACATCGACATCCTGACCGAGGAAACCGAGTCCGAGCGCCGCACACAGGAATTCAACCGCCTCAGCGAGCTGTTCGTTGAAGCGTTGAACGTGGAAGAAGTGATCGCCCACTTGCTGGTCACCGAAGGCTTCACCAGCATCGACGAAGTCGCCTACGTGCCGGTAGAAGACCTGGCCAGCATTGAAGGATTCGACGAAGCCGTCGCCGAAGAGCTGCGCAACCGCGCCGCGGAATACCTGAAAACGAAAGAAAACCAGCAAGTCGCCACGCTGAAAGAACTTGGTGTCGAGGAAGGCCTGATCAAGCTCGAAGGCCTGAATGCTGACGTGGTGCTGCTGCTGGCGAAGAACGGCATTAAATCGGTCGACGATTTTGCTGGTCTGGCCACCGACGAGTATTTTGAAATTGTCGAGAAAACTTCGCCGCTCAGCCGCGATGAAGTCGAAGCGCTCATCATGAAACTGCGCGAGAAGTGGTTCTAACGGGTCGCCAGTCATCCGTCGCCAGCCATCCGAAATGGCTGGTGACAGGAGACTGTTAGCTGGAGACTGACATGGAACGAACCTGCATCGTCACCCGCGAAGCTAAACCCAAAGAGCAATTGCTACGATTCGTGGTGTCGCCCGACGGGGTCCTGACGCCGGATATTGACAATAAGCTGCCGGGCAGGGGCATCTACGTGACCTGCTCGCGGCTTCTGGTGGCTGAGGCATTGGCCAAGAAAGCCTTTCAGCGCGCCGCGGAAGGCCCGGTAAGCCTGCCGACCGATTTCCTCAACCGGCTGGAGGGGCTGCTGGCCCTCAAGGTAAAAAACGCCTTGTCGCTTGCCCGCAAAGCCGGGCAGGTCATCAGCGGCTTCGAGAAAGTCGAGCAGGCATTAAAGCACGGCAAAGTCGCCGCACTTATCCACGCCCCGACGGCGGGCGCCGATGGACTCAAAAAACTTCGCTCCGATGCGGTTCCAAGCTTCCAATCCCTGCCGCGCGAGTGGCTGAATGAGGTAACCGGTCGCGAGAATGCCGTGCATATCGCTGTGCTTGAAGGGCCTGCCGCCGGGTTTTTTATCGAAACAGCGCGCCGTTTCGCTTTATTTCTCGAATAATCTGCACTATATAGCCCAACCGCGTGATGCGTGATTAGTAATGCGTAATTCGGAAGAATGAGAATTATTAGTTGCTTAACACGAACACGAACCCCGATTAACGAATCACGAGCTCCATGTCCGATACGCCGAAAAAAGACGCACTGAAACTTTCCAGCCCGACCACCTTGTCGCTGACCAAAACCATGGAAGCGGGGAAGGTGAAGCAGAATTTCCAGCGTGGCCGCTCCAAAACCGTCACGGTGGAAGTCAAAAAAACCCGCACCTTCGCGCGCGGCACCGGCGGCATGGTAGAAGTGGAGCGCGGCGCGTCGGAAGCGACCCGCCAGCGCATGCTAAACCAGGCCGAACGTGAAGCCCGGTTGCGCGCCTTGCAGCAGGCCGAGCGCGGCGAGGAAGAGCGCGAACAGCAATTCGAGAATTTCACCGCCGGCGTCGACGATTTAACCGGCGGCGAGCCGGAAGGTGCCGATGTAGAAAGCGCCGAACAAGCCGCTACCGCAACGGCAGAGGCAAGCACCTCCACAGCCCGCAAAACACCGCTCGATGATTTGGCTGCGCGTAACCTCGAACGGTTGCGCAATGTGCCGTCTAACCGTCCGGCTGCCGGTGCTGCAGCTGCCGCACCGAAAACCCCGCTGGGCTTTAAACGCCCTGCTGCCGCGCCGACGCGCGAAGAAGAAGAGCGCGCCAAGAAAACGCGTGCCGCCACCGGTGAAGAGGAATACCGCCGCGCCGGGAAGCTGACCATTGCCCAGGCACTCGGCATGGATGACGAAATCAAGATGCGTTCGCTATCGGCAGTGAAACGCCAGCGTGCAAAAGCCCATAAAAAAGGCCATGTCATTCCCAGCTCGCAGCAGGAAAAAATTGTCCGTGAAGTGCAGATTCCGGAAGCTATTACCGTGCAGGAACTCGCCAACCGTATGGCCGAGCGCGCCGTCGATGTGATTAAAGAGCTGATGAAGCTTGGCACCATTGCGACAGTCAACCAGGCGATCGACACCGACACCGCCGAGTTGATCGTCAGCGAATTCGGCCACAAAGCCCGCCGCGTTTCCGACGCTGACGTGGAAGACCACCTCACGCAAATCGACGACGCGCCCGGCACCATGCTGTCGCGTCCGCCGGTCGTTACCATCATGGGCCATGTCGATCACGGCAAAACCTCACTGCTCGATGCGCTGCGCAAAACCGAAGTGGTCGCCGGCGAAGCGGGCGGTATTACCCAGCACATCGGCGCCTACCAGGTGGAGCTGTCGGACAAACAGAAAGTCACTTTCCTCGATACGCCCGGCCACGAAGCCTTCACCGCCATGCGCGCACGCGGCGCGAAAATCACCGACATCGTCGTGCTGGTCGTCGCCGCCGACGACGGCATCATGCCGCAGACCATCGAGGCGATTCACCACGCCAAGGCGGCCGGCGTGCCGATCGTCGTCGCCATCAACAAGA
>DITH01000128.1 GCA_002422745.1 Alphaproteobacteria bacterium UBA6189 | reverse complement strand
GGGTGAACAGCGCCGAACCGTGGGTACGCGGCAATACGCCTACTTCGCACACGATCGGACGGATCTGCTCGGGGTTGCGGCCATCGATGCGTTTTTTGTCTTTCGCAATGGCGGTGCGTACGATGTCCTGCTCCAGCTTTTTAAAGACAGTGCCGACCAGCTTCTCACTGAATTTACCTTCTTCTTCGCTGCCGACGAATTGTTCCTTGACCGCTTTCTTGGCTTCGTCGATGACGGCAACGCGTTCCTGTTTCACCGTTTTGGTGGTGTAAGCCTCACGCAGCTTGGCTTCGGCGATATCTTTCACACCGTTGACCAGCGCTTCGGGGTATTGCGGCGACGCGAAATCCCACGGCTCTTTCGCAGATTCTTCCGCGAAGGCGATGATGAGGTCGATCACCGGCTGGAAGCTCTGGTGTGCGAACATCACCCCGCCCAGCATTTCTTCTTCGGTCAGTTCTTTCGCTTGCGATTCCACCATCAGTACCGAGGATTTGGTGCCGGCCACGATCAGATCGAGCTGACTTTCCGCTTCCTGCGATTTCATTGGGTTCAGCACATACTGGCCGTTAATGAAGCCAACTTTGGCTGCACCGACCGGGCCCATAAAGGGAACGCCGGAAATGGCCAGCGCGGCCGAGGTGCCAACCAAAGCCGGGATATCAGAATCGTTTTCCAGGTCGTGGCTGACCACGGTAGCGACGATTTGCACTTCGTTATAAAAACCTTCGGCGAACATCGGGCGGATGGGACGATCGATCAGGCGGCTGATGAGTGTTTCTTTTTCGCTCAGGCGACCTTCGCGCTTGAAGAAGCCTCCGGGAATTTTGCCGGCAGCGTAGGTTTTTTCGATGTAATTGACGGTCAGCGGGAAAAAATCAATATCCGGCTTGGCTTGTTTGGCCGCGGTAACGGCGACGAGAACGACGGTCTCACCGTAAGTGACGAGCACGGCGCCGTCAGCCTGGCGGGCGATGCGCCCGGTTTCGATGGTGAGCGTACGGCCGCCCCACTCGATCGATTTTTTGGTAACGTTAAACATAGTAAGTCCTTTCTTGCCCCTTCCCTACCGTTTCATCCCCGATGGATGAAACAACCGCTAATCTATATGCACCCAATGGGATTACCCAATTGTGACGTTATATTCCGCGACCGATCAGGCGGGAGCCTGGTTGTGTGCTCATCAGTGCCCCAGCACACACAGGGCTGCAGTGCGATCCAGACGGAGCACCAACGCAATATTAAGGCGCTGGTGCTCTATCCAGTTATTTACGAATGCCTAAACGAGCGATCAGATCGCTGTAGCGTTTGACGTCCTTAGCTTTCACGTAATCGAGCAGACGGCGGCGCTGGCCAACCATTTTCAGCAGGCCACGACGCGAATGGTGATCTTTTTTATGGCCTTTGAAGTGCTCGGTGAGGTTATTGATGCGCTCGGTGAGCAATGCCACCTGTACTTCCGGCGAACCGGTGTCGCCTTTGGTGGTGGCGTATTCGGTAATCAGCGTTTCTTTACGCTCAGCGGTAATCGACATAGTAACTTCCTTCGCGACATCGGGTGAATGGTAGATTTAATTGGCACCCGGGGCTTAGCCCATGGGCAAATTAAATATTCAGCAGCCGCACCGGGATGATGGAATGCCCATCCGTTCTGGTCAGCGCCACTAATTCCCCCTGGTAAAGTGCCGCCAAAAGCGGTGCCGGGGGAATCGGTTCGGCCAGAATAATGGCCTGGCCATGGCGCAACCGTTGCAGTTGCTCGCTACTTAGTGCCTGTACCGGGATGTCGTCCAGTACGGCGCCAAGTGGCTGAATTGGTGGGGCGTTATGCACCGATTCTTCGAGAAAATCCAGTGAAATCGCGTCATCCGCATGAAAAGGGCCGACCGCCGCACGGTGTAACCGCGAAATATAGCCCTCCGAGCCTGCCGCCTGCGCAATATCGCGCCCAAGGCTGCGAATATACGTCCCTTTCGACACCGTGGCGCGAAACTGCGCTTGCTGAGCCGAAAGATGAAACCCCAGAAACTCCAGGGCATGAATCGTTACTTCACGCGCCTTCATGGCTACCGTTTCTCCGGCCCGGGCCTTAGCGTAAGCCCGTTCGCCATCGATTTTAATGGCGGAATAGATGGGTGGCGTTTGCTGGATAGGCCCGGTAAACCTCGGTAGAACTGCCTGAATTTGCTCTGCCGTAGGCAGCATCTCGCTGGTGGCGACTACCGCACCCTCGGCATCGTCAGTGCTGCGGCGCTCTCCCAGAGTCACGGTAAATTCGTAGGTTTTTTTTGCGTCCACCAGCAAGTTGACGCATTTTGTCGCCTCACCCAACGCCAGTGGCAATACGCCGGTTGCGAGCGGGTCGAGCGTGCCTGCATGGCCGATTTTCTGGGGTTTGAGCAGCCATTTTACCTTGCCCACCGCCTGAGCGGAGGATAGGCCGAGCGGCTTGTTCAGGTTGATCCACCCGTTGATGGAGCGTTTTGATGGTTTGGAATCTGGTTTCATCGCCTGCATCGCGTAGCGGCTATCGGGCGATCCGGCAAGGCTAACCTTGCTCGTCTTGTTCGCGACGTTGCTTTTCCAGATCCGCTTTCACCCGTTCCGATTGCAACAGCTCATTGATGCGGTTGGCATTCTCGAACGAAACATCGAGCTTGAAGTAAAGTTTCGGCGTGTAACGCAGCACGATATGGTTGCTCATCAGCTTGCGGATACGTCCTGCCTGCTCTTTCAGCGTCGCCATGACCGTATCTTTTTGCCCACCGGCGAGCGGCATGACAAACACCGTGGCGTTTTTAAGGTCGGGGCTGATGCGCACTTCCGAAACGGTGATGGAGGCAGAATCGAGCACCGGGTCGTGCGTTTCGCCATGGGCGAAAATTTGCGCCAACGCGTTGCGCAATTCTTCACCGACTTTTAATTGGCGCTGAGAGGGTGGTCTATCCATGCTCGTACCTGTCCTTGGTGCGTGGGATATTGGAATAAAAACGGTTACGAGGCTGAGGCGTCACCGCCCATGGGGGTAGCCGCCTTGGTGCCAACTTCGCGTGCCAGGCTTTGCATCTCGAAACATTCGATCATATCGCCGGGGCGGATATCTTCGTAATTTTCGAACGCCATACCGCACTCGAAGCCCGCTTTCACTTCTTTCACTTCGTCCTTGAAGCGCTTCAGTGTTTTCAGCGTGCCTTCATGTACCACCACGTTATCGCGTAGCAGGCGGACTTTCGCACCGCGTTTCACCACCCCATCGGTGATCATGCAGCCGGCCACTTTGCCGTACTTGGTGATGTTAAACACTTCGCGGATTTCGGCGTAACCGATGAAATCCTCGCGCATTTCGGGGCTCAGCAGGCCCGACAGTGCGGCTTTGATATCGTCGATCAGGTTGTAAATGATGCTGTAGTAGCGAATATCGACCTTTTGCGCCGCGGCGTTTTCCTTGGCTTTAGGCATCGCACGCACGTTAAAACCGATGATGATCGCGCCGGTGGCCTGCGCCAGCGTCACGTCGGATTCCGAGATCGCGCCGACACCCGAATGCAGCACGCG
>DITH01000068.1:4723-11964 GCA_002422745.1 Alphaproteobacteria bacterium UBA6189 | reverse complement strand
CCGCTGATCGTCCTGGCGATCATGGGGTCGATGGGGTATCGCAAGAGGACCGGCTTCCTTGCCGGATTGACCGTCGCCCAGATCAGCGAATTCTCGCTCATCTTCATGGCGATGGGCATGACGCTCGGCCATGTAAACGCCGAGGCGCTTGGGCTGGTGACGCTGGTCGGGCTGATTACCATCGCGCTATCGGTTTACATGATTACCTATTCGCATACGCTTTACCGTCTGCTGGAGCCGCTGCTCGATATCTTCGAGCGCAAAGTGCCCATGCGTGAAGAAGCCGAAGACCAGCGCAGTATGGAGCATAAGAGCTATGACGTGATTCTGTTCGGGCTGGGGCGCTACGGCTCGGCGATTGCGGAGCATTTACGCAAAGATAATCTTAAGCTGCTGGCGGTGGATTTTAACCCCGATGAGGTACGCAACTGGCGGGCGCTGGGTTTTGATGCTGTGTATGGTGATGCGTGTGATCATGAATTTATCGGCCACTTGCCACTGAAATCGGTGAAATGGGTGGTATCCGCCATGCCGCAGCATGATCTGGGGCTTACTCACGAAGACCCGCGTTTGGTGCTCATCGACGGACTCAAGCGTGAGAAATTTACTGGGAAGATTGCTGTTTCCACGCAACAGGCGCACGAGAAAGAAGCATTAAAAACCAAGGGCGCTGATCTGGTGTTCCTGCCATTCCATGATGCAGCGGATCGTGCGGTGGAACGTATGCGGGAGGCATCGTCATGAAAATCCTTGTATTCAACGCCGGCAGCTCCAGCCTCAAATTTGGTATATTCGATATGAATATCGAAGACAGCCGCGTGTTTAAGGGAGAGTTTGAGGGCTTCAAAAACGGCACTTGCACGTTGCATTACCGCGTGGGCGGCGAACAAGGCATAGAACAAAAGCGCAGTGAATCATTGCGTACGGTGGAGGATGCGATTATGCGCGTGCCGGAGATTTTGCAAGAGTTCGGTTTTGCGGATTTCGATGCGGTGGGGCATCGTGTGGCGCATGGCGGCGAGCGCTTTCACGATGCAACGCTCATTGATGATGACGTGCTACAGCATATCGAAAGCTGCACGCCGCTCGCCCCGTTGCATAACCCCGCGAACCTGAAAGCCATTACCATCAGCCGCGAATTATGGCCGAAACTGCCGCAGATTGCCGTGTTTGATACCGCCTTTCACCATACCATTCCTGACCGCGCCACCACCTATGCCGTGCCGAAAGAGTGGCGCGATAAAGGTTTGCGGCGCTATGGATTCCACGGCACATCGCATAAATATGTCGCCTTGCGTGTGGCGCGGGAGCTCAAGCAACCCGTCACCGATCTACAGATTATCAGTTGCCACCTTGGTAATGGTGCCAGCGTCTGCGCGATCAATCGTGGCTTTTCGATTGATACCTCCATGGGCATGACCCCTCTCGAGGGTCTGGTGATGGGCACCCGTTCCGGCGATGTTGATCCCGGTATGTTCACTTATCTGGCGCGGGAGCTGGGACTCAGTGTCGAAGAAATCGAACGCCAGCTATATGCGAATAGTGGCCTTAAAGCATTGGCGGGAAGCCACGACCTACGCGATGTCGAACAAAAAGCCGCCGAAGGCGATGCGGATGCCCAGCTTGCGATCAACGTCTATGCCTACCGCGTGCGTAAATATATCGGTGCCTATGCGGCTGCGATGGGTGGAGTGGATGTGATTGCCTTCACTGGCGGCATTGGTGAGAACTCCGCCTCCATGCGCCGCCGCGTGTGTGATAAATTCGAGTTTTTGGGGCTGCATCTCGATGACGATAAGAATCAGGCCGTAAAACTGAAAGGCTTTGAAGCACCGCAGGTGCAGAGCTTTGATTCGCGCATTAAAGTGATCGTCACGCAAACCTGCGAGCAGCTGATGATCGCGCAGGAGGTAAAATATCTGTTGGCGCAGCATCCTCAGGCAGAACCGAATACATGGCATATTCCGGTCGCGGTTTCCGCCCGCCATGTGCATTTGTCACAGGAGGCGGTAGAAACATTGTTTGGCACCGGCCACCAGCTCAAAAAATTGCGTACTCTAAGCCAAGCAGAAGGGTGGGCAGCGGAAGAAACAGTGGAAATCATTGGGCCGAAAGGTTCGTTCAAGACTGTGCGTGTGCTGGGCCCTACCCGCAAGCAGACCCAGATTGAAGTTTCGAAAACCGACACTTTTACGCTGGGCTTAGAAGCGCCGGTGCGGCCGTCTGGCAAGCTGGAAGGCACGCCCAGAATCAAGCTGCGTGGCACGGCGGGAGAAATGGAAACGAACGGTCTGATTATCGCTGCACGACACATCCACATGAGCCCGGAAGATGCCGCGAAGATGGGCTTAGAAAATGGCGATTATGTCGATGTAAAATTGGGCGATGGCGACCGCAGTGTTTCCTTCGGGAACACGCTGATTCGGGTAAAAAAGGGCTATGTTACGGAAATGCATATCGACACCGACGAAGCCAACGCCGCCGGAATTGCCTTCACCACCAAAGGCGAACTGGTGATGAATGAAACGCGCGGGGAAGCCGATATTGTGGCGAAAAAGAATATGGAACTGAATGGGAGGAAGGCTGCATGAGCTTATTAGCAGGTAAAAAAGGGCTGGTCGTCGGCATCGCCAATGATGCGTCGATTGCTTGGGGATGTGCCAAAGCCTTCCGCGATCACGGCGCAGAGCTTGCCGTGACTTACCTGAACGACAAGGCCAAACCCTATGTGCAGCCACTGGCAGAAAAACTGAATGCACCGATCTGTATGAAGCTGGATGTGACGCAACCGCAAGAGCAAGAGGCGCTGTTTGCCGCGATTGCCGAACAATGGGGGAAGCTGGATTTCCTGATGCATTCCATTGCCTTCGCGCCGAAGTCGGATTTACAGGGGCGCGTAGTGGATAGTTCCAGCGCTGGGTTTTCTCAGGCGATGGATGTTTCTTGCCATTCACTGATGCGCCTTGCCAAAGCGGCTGAACCACTGATGAAAGATGGCGGCTCCATCCTCACCATGAGTTATTACGGAGCGGAGAAGGTGGTGACGCATTATAACCTGATGGGCCCCGTGAAGGCAGCGCTGGAGGCTAGTGTTAAGTATCTGTCCTCGGAACTGGGAGCGCAGCATATCCGCGTCAACGCGCTTTCCACCGGTCCGGTTAAGACCCGCGCCGCTTCCGGCCTTACGGATTTTGACACGCTGATGGAAGAGGCCGCCGGCAAAGCACCTTTGCATCAGTTGGTGACGCTGGAGCAGATCGGTGAAATGGCTGCCTTTCTGGTTTCCGATAATGCTAAACAAGTGACTGGTCAGACGATCTATGTCGATGCGGGATATAATGTGCGGGGATAGAATTACGGCATGCAAGAACTGAACGGTTTTTCCTTTGATGAATTGCGCATCGGTATGTCGGCCGTTTATAGCCGTACCATTACCGATACTGATTTACGAAATTTCTCCGGTGTTTCTGGAGATACGAATCCCATGCATCTGAATGAGGAATACGCAAAAACGACCGTATTCAAAAGCTGTGTGGTACATGGCATGTTGACCGCCAGCCTCCTTTCTACCGTGATCGGTACAAAATTGCCTGGCCCGGGTTGTCTGTATGTAAGCCAGACCCTTCAATTCAAAGCACCTGTGCATGTGGGGGATACCGTCTATGCCAAGGCCACCATTACAGAGCTTTTGCCCGATAAACGGCGCGCAAAGCTTCGTACCCAGTGTTTGGTAAAAGACACGGTGGTGCTGGATGGCGAGGCACTCGTGCAGCTCCCGAAGTAACCTGCTTCGCTGCATGATCCAGCCAACAAGCGTTGCGCACCGACACCCATATTAGCTCTTGTATTACCGATATAATTTCTTTTTTCGCTGTCATTAATTCTTTTTAATTGATGTTGAATTGTCAAGCTACCCCCAAGCGGGTATAGCTAGTTAGTATGCACGCCACGACCCCAGCCATAGCCACATACGAAATGCGCCATCCGCTGCTTCGCGGGCAGGAAGCGGTGTGGCACCCGCATGCGTCGCAATTGAAAATACGTCGCCAGCATAAAGGGGATTTTTTGTTTCGCCACGGTGATCCGGCGACGCATTTCTGGCTGGTACTTTCCGGCTGGGTGAAGCTGGTGCGCCAGACCCCGGACGGTAAGGAATCCATCATCGATTTATGCACGACCGAGGATGTGCTCGGCGAGGCTTCGCTGTTCCAATACGCCAACTATCCGTATACGGCGGAGGTGGTGGGCGACGATGCGGAGCTGATGACCATCCCCGCAGGGTTGATGCAGCAGTTGGTACAGGAAAATAGCCGGCTTTCGCAGCAGATTATGACGTTGTTGAATGAGCGCACGGTGCAGGCCCAGCTGCAGCGCGAACATATGAGCACGCTAACCGCTGCCCAGCGGCTAGGTTGTTTCCTGCTACGCCTGTGCCGCGGCAAACCGGGACAGGAGCGGACGCTGGAAATTCCCGTGGAAAAGCACGTGCTCGCTTCCTATCTCGGCATGAAGCCGGAAACACTTTCACGCAGCCTGCAGCAACTTAAACCTGCCGGGGTGGAAGGTGCGCCGGGCGGTGTGAAGGTGCAGCAGGTCGAATGTTTGCGGCGCTATGTATGCGACAGCTGTTCGGCCACGGGCGAGTGCGAGAACGAGCCGAGCGACTAGCCCGTTATTTTACCAGACGACTCAGCGCGGCGGGAAGCTCGCCCGTTTCCGGCGCACGAAACCAGGCCGGCAATAAGGGATATTCAATCTCGGCGGTGATGTATTTGCCGGTTTTTTCCGATAATACCCGATGCATCCAGGCAAGATCGTTGCCACCACCGATCAGGATGAGCTGACCGATGCGCTGCTGTTGCTCCAGCGTCGCCAAGGTGCGGCAGAATAATTCCAAGGAGGATGCGGGCTCCGATTCGCTTTGCGGTTCGAGGGTCAGGGATGGCTCCGACCCCTTGCGGTAAAGGGCGACCATGCCTTCGCAGGCGGCAGCCACCCACGTTGCGGCCTCCGTCGTACATGCCGTTTTTTGGCACTTACCGGAACAGGAGGTGTTTCTATTCAGCGAATAAATCTCGGCGCAGGGCATGGGGTATCCAAACCAAGGGTGAAGGTAATGTCTACACCCTTCGTCCGCTACTCACCTTGATTTCCATCAAGTAGCGCGCGGCGTCCATGCGCTAGGATACGCCGCATAATAACCACAGGAGCGTATGATGACGTTAGAACTACATCACTTGACCACGGACTTTCCAGAGCATGCCACGGCCATCAACCGCCTGAAATTAAGTGATCCGCATTTCAGCCGGCTGTTCAAGGAATATGACGCCCTCTCCCACATGATTTATCGGATTGAAGCAGAGGCGGAAGCCGCGTCGGATGAACGGCTCGAAGCACTGAAAAAAGAACGGCTCAAACTGAAGGATGCCTTGTTCGCCATGCTGGTGACGGACGCCGCTTAACGCGGGGGATTATCAGCCGTTTCGTTCGTATGATTGATCTGCGCATCGGCCGTGGGCGGCGTATCCTCCCGAAGGATGCGGTAAGCCGCTCCATCCAGATCGTCAAACTGGTTGTTTCTCATCGCCCAGATGAATGCGGCCAACCCGGCAAAACCCAACAGCAGTGCAATCGGGATCAAGTAGAGCAGCACATTCATGATGCATCTTTCATACGGGTGAGACGCATGGCATTGGCAATGACCAGCAGCGATGAACCCGACATCGCCAATGCCGCCACCAGCGGCGTGACATACCCCGCCACCGCCAGCGGAATGGCAACGACATTATAGCCAATCGCCAGCACGAAATTCTGCCGCACCAGCCGTTGCGTCGTACAAGCGGTGCGCCAGGCGGTAATGACGGGTTGCAGTGCATCGCCCTGAAAGACGATGTCAGCACTGTTTTGGGTAATATCCATGCCGCTGGCAGGCGACATCGAGACATCGGCCACGGCTAGCGATGGGGCATCGTTTAACCCGTCCCCTACCATTAACACGCGCTCGCCCCGCTGCTGTAGCGCGACGATCCGCTCGGTTTTCTGCAACGGGGTCAATTCACTTTCCGCTATGTCTATCGCCAGCTCGGCCGCCACATGCTGGGTAATTTCCCTGCGATCGCCGGAAAGAAGTATGGGCGGAATAGCCTCCGCTTTCAGCCTGTCCAGTACGATTTTTGCATCGGCCCGCAACTGGTCGGTGAACGTGAATTGCACCGGCGTTTGGTTGCCATTTGCCAGCCATAATTCCATGACCGCTTCGCCGTTTTCACTCGCAGGCGCGTCAGGCGCCGCCCAGCTACGTCGCCCAAGCCGCACCGGTACATCTCCCACCATGGATTCGAGGCCGAAGCCGGGATGCTCTGTTATCGCCAACGGCAGCAATGGCCCCTGATAGGCAGCGGTGAGCGCCCGCGCCAGCGGATGCCTGCTATGACTGGCCAGTGACGCTGCCAACTGCAGATGTGTGGCACTGGGAATGCTCGCCGGGAGCAGCCTTGGCTTGCCCAGTGTCAGGGTGCCGGTCTTGTCGAAGACCGCGCAGGAGATACTGGCTAAACGCTCGAGTGCACTGCCGGATTTAAGCAGAATTCCCCGTCGTAACAGGTAGCCACTCGCGAGCACATGCACCACCGGTACGGCCAGGCCGAGTGCACAGGGGCAGGTAATAATCAGCACCGTGGCGGCAAGCAGCAAGGCTTCCTGCCACGCCATATGGCCCCACCAGAACCAGCCGCAGAATGTGGCGAGCGCCAGCAAATGCACGGCGGGTGTGTACCAGCGCGACAGACGATCCGCCACCGTGACATAGCGCGATTGCGATTGCTCGGCCGTTTCCATCATCCGCACGATTTCAGCCAGCAACGACTGCTCACCGGCCCGTACGATGCGTATCTCTAACGGAGCGGAAAGATTAAGCGTACCCGCATAAACATGGGCACCCGGCTCAGTCGCCCGCGGCAGCGATTCGCCGGTGATCAGGCTGGTATCGAGTTCGGATGCCCCTGCGATCACCACGCCATCGGCACCGATTTTTTCGCCCACCGCGACCAGCATCACCATGCCTTCGCGCAGCTCACCAAGCGGCAATGTGTGCACGTTGCCCTCGGCCGTTCGGATGGTGGCGCTTCCCTGCATCATGCGCAACAGATCCTGTGCGGCACTGCGTGCTTTGCCGCGTGCGCGCGCTTCGAGATAACGCCCGATCAGCAGGAAAAAAAGCAGCATCACCGCCGAATCGAAAT
>DITH01000068.1:0-4640 GCA_002422745.1 Alphaproteobacteria bacterium UBA6189 | reverse complement strand
CCGCATACGCAATCGCAGGGATGGCAATGCATGCCTGCAGCCAATGAAACAATGCCCGTGTGCCCTCGCCCATGCTGCCTGCATCGGTTGCCCAGAGCGGTACGGAAAACAGCATAAGGTTGCCACTGGCGAACCCCGCCAGAGCGAGGCACCGCAGCAGGAATTTCTCGTTGCGTTTTTCTTCGGTCTCCGCCGTGGCCGGATCAAACGGTACGGCGTGGTAGCCCATCGCATGGATCTGCGCGAGAAACTGGTCGGCAAGACTGCGGGCACCCTGCCAGCTTATCCGCAAGCGACGGGTAGAAAGATTAAGCCGAGCTCCGGTAATTTCGGGACGTTTATGCAGTGCCCCTTCAATCGCTGCCACACAAGATGGACAATGCATACCATCGACCAGCACATGTATTTCATGCGTATCGTCGGCGAAATCCATAATGAACGCACCTGCGCTCATGGCAGCACCAGCCGTTGCGCATGCTGGTATGTTTGATCACCCACATGGGCAAATACCCGGACTTCCCACAGCCCGTTCACCGGCAAGGCCAACGGCGTATGCCAGCTGCCATCCTCGCTGGCGGTGAATTCCACCTTCTGATCCATCCCGGCCTGGGTGGGGCGGGTGATGATGGCGCGCACGCGGCTTGGCCGCAATAGCCCTCCCTCGCGATCATGAAGATGGAAGCGCAAGCCGCGCGCTTCAGGCAATATGCTTGCCTGCCAGCCCAGGAGCGCCTGCTCTTCGGAGGCCGTTACCACCTGGTTGTAGGCCAACCCTTTCTCATACGCGTGCTCGGTCACGATACCGGTATGCGTGCGCACGGCAAGGGTCACAAAGATTCCGTCTACCAGCGCAAGGCCGGCAAAGAACATGACGAAATACCAGGGAATGATGCGGTCGCGTAACGCCTGGGCCATGCTATTCCCTCTCACTGACAAAGATACTGGTGTTGCTATCGTGCAGCTCGCCGGTTCGATCGCTGACGATAAAACGAATTTCCTGCCGTGCCTGCTCGGGGGCCGGGGCGGTCACGAGAATGCGGAATTGCGCCACCGAATCGGCAAAAACCGGCAATGCATCGAGCGATAAATGCTGCACGCCCTGCACTTTCATTTCTGCCTGCTCGATCCCCGATACGCGCAGGGTATATTCGCGGTCCTCGTGCGTTTTATTGAGGATATGGATGGTATAACCGTTACGGATAGACCCATCGGAAAGCCGTACAAAAAGCGGGTTACGGTCGTGGATCACATTGAGCTCGAGCGGGGTACGGGTGAGCAGGCTTAACAGCATGCCGCCGCCCACCAGCAGCATGATGGAAGCATACCAGAAAGTACGCGGCCGCCAAAGGCGGAACGGTGTTTTGCGCTCGGTGCTATAATCGATCAAACCGCGCGGCAGACCGACTTTTTCCATCACATTATCGCAGGCATCGACACATAGGCCACAGGCGATACACTCCATTTGCAGCCCCTTGCGGATGTCGATTCCCATCGGGCACACCACCACGCAGGAATCGCAATCGATGCAATGCCCCTTTCCCTCCCAGCTTGTGCCGGCTTTATGCTTGCCGCGCGGCTCGCCACGCGCGTCATTATAGGCGATGATCAGCGTGTCTTTATCGAACATCGCCGATTGAAACCGCGCGTATGGGCACATGTAAGTGCAGACCTGCTCGCGGGCGAATCCAGCCATGAGATAGGTGGATCCCGTAAGGGCGAGGATCCAGCTGCCGATGCTCCATGGAATATCGCGGTGCAGGATATGTTCGGCAAGGGTCGGGGCGTCGTTAAAATAGAACACCCAGGCCCCGCCGGTAAGAAGACCGATCACCAACCATAATAGATGGGTGGTCGCTTTTTTGCGGATTTTAGTAAGAGTCCACGGTCCGGCATCGAGTTTCTGGCGGGCGTTGCGGTCGCCCTGCACCAGCCGCTCTACCCAGACGAACAGGTCTGTCCACACCGTTTGCGGGCAGGCATATCCGCACCAGACACGGCCGAACAGCGACGTGACAAAAAAAAGACCCACCGCAGCAAGTATCAGCAGGCCGGTGAGGTAATAGATCTCCTGCGGCCATAACTCGATGGCAAAAAAATAGGCGCGGCGTGCTGGCATATCGATGAGGATGGCCTGATCCGGCGCATGCGGCCCGCGATCCCAGCGCAGCCATGGCGCCGCATAGTAAATACCCAGCAGCGTTACCATGGTGAGCCATTTCAGCTTACGGAATCTCCCCCATACCCGGCGTGGGTAAATCTTACGTTGCTTGGCAAATAACTGGATGGGCTGTTCGGTCATTTATTCGCGCGGTTCCGCTTCCCCGCCTCCCAGTGCATGTACGTATATGGTCAGCTGCTTGATCACACTATCGGGCAGCCGGTCTTCCCAAGCGGGCATTACCCCATGACGCGGGCTGCGTATTTGCGTGGCGATGCGTCCCGCATCCACCCCGTAAAGCCAGATGGCATCGGCCAGGTTCGGTGCACCAAGCTCGCGATTGCCGTGGCCGGTTTCCCCATGGCAGCTGGCACAATTCTGGGCGAAGATGGTGGCACCCTCTTCGTTCGGCTCGGCTTTGCCGCTCAGGCTTTGCACATGCTGGGTCACCGCGCCGATCTGCGCCGGGGTTAGCATGCCACCGAACGCTGGCATTTGCGAATCGCGTGCCTGCGTGTGGCCCGAGCGCACCCCATGTTTCAGCGTCGCATAGATCGCTTCAAGGTCGCCACCCCAGATCCAGTCATCGTCGTTCAGGTTGGGATAGCCCGGCCCGCCTTGCGCACCCGTGCCATGGCACGCCGCACAATTTTCCTTGTAATAGGTGCGGCCACCGGCCACCGCGAACGCATAGAGCTCGGGATCACTCTCGATCTCGTTCAGGCTGTGGCTTTGTATTTTTTCGGCAAACACACCGCGGCGCGCAGTGATTTCCTGCTGTTCGGCGGCAAGTTTTTTGTACGAGCTCCAACCGCGCACGCCTTCGGTATGGCCCGACATCGTCGGCCATGCGGGGTACACCACCCAATAGCCGATCGACCAGATCACGGTTACAAAGAACACCCACAACCACCAGCGCGGCGCCGGGTTGTTCAGCTCTTTCAACCCGTCCCATTCGTGGCCGGTCGTTTCCACGCCGGTTACCTCGTCGCGTTCTTTCTTAGGATCGTTACTCATCGCGCGTCTCCTTAAATGGAATCTCGGCATGATCCCGCATGCTGCGTTTACGGCGCGGATGGTAGGTGCGCCATGCAATCCCCAAAAACACCACGAAGAAGAATATCAGGCCGACCAGCGGCGCGTAGGCGCTTATGGTTTCCATTATTCCGCTCCTTCTTCTGCCGGCTCGGGCAGTGTGTAATTTTTAATATCGGCCAGCGTGCCGAGCACCTGCAGATAGGCGACCAGCGCATCCATCTCCGAGATAAAGTGTGGCTGGCCGTCGAAATCACGCTGGTTCACCTTGCTGCCGTAACGGGTGTTAAGCCCCGCGCCATCGGCATCCGGGCTCGCTTGCGCGACCATGTCGTTTTTCGACTGGAGAATCATGGCGTCGGTATAGGGTACCCCTGCAAGTTGCTGTGCTTTCATGAGGCGGCGTAGCGACACGAAATCAACCCCGCGCTCCATCATGAAGCCATAGCCCGGCATGATCGATTCAGGCACCACATCGCGCGGATTGCGCAAATGCGCCGTATGCCATTCATCGGAATATTTGCCCCCGACCCGGGCGAGATCCGGCCCGGTGCGCTTACTGCCCCACAGGAACGGCTTGTCGTACATGCTCTCTGCAGCGAGCGAATAATGCCCGTAACGCTCCACCTCATCGCGCAAGGGGCGTATCTGCTGGCTATGGCATGAGGCGCAATTTTCGCGGATATAAATCCGCTGCCCGGCAAGCTCGAGAGGGGTATAGGGCCGCATCCCACTGACCTTCTCGATCGTGGTTTCGATCCGAAACAGCGGAAGGATCTCGACCAGGCCGCCGATCGATACCGCCACAATAATGCCGATCAGCAGTACCATGGAATGGCGCTCGAGTTTATGGTGATGCTTAAGCATGCGACGCCTCCGTTTTGCCCTTACAGGCACAGCTGTCACAGGCGCGGGCACAGCCATGAACCGTTTTCCAGCAATTATAGATCATCAGCACCATACCGACGACGAACAGCAACCCGCCCAGTGCGCGGATAATGTAGTATGGATGCATGGCCTCTACCGTCTCGACGAACGAATAGGACAGAAAGCCGAGGCTATCCTAGCTGCGCCACATCAACCCCTGCATAATACCTGCGACCCACATGGCGGTGATGTACAGCACGATACCGATGGTCGCGATCCAGAGATGAATGTTGACCAGCCGCAGCGAGTACATTTCCTTCTTGTTCCACAGTACCGGCACCAGGTAATACAACGCCCCGAAGCTGATAAACGCGACCCAGCCGAGCGCCCCTGAATGAACGTGCCCGATGGTCCAGTCGGTATAATGGCTTAGCGAATTCACCGCCTTGATCGACATAAGCGGCCCCTCGAAGGTGCTCATGCCGTAGAACGCCAGAGACACCACCAGAAATCGCAGGATCGGGTCGGTGCGCAACTTATGCCAGGCCCCCGAGAGGGTCATCATGCCGTTGATCATGCC
>DITH01000182.1:1135-3998 GCA_002422745.1 Alphaproteobacteria bacterium UBA6189 | reverse complement strand
CCGCTTCGGCAAAACCGGTTTTGCCGAGGCGCGAGGAAATCGACGTGGCGCTCTCCATGATGTTGGTGACGAGCATAATCAGGGCGAATTCCAAAATCCCCAACAGGATAAGCAGCAATACCGTCGCCAGCAGGGCAAACTCCAGTGCCGTGACGCCGCGTTCGCAGCGGCGAAGCCGGCAGAATAATGCAGGGCGGTACGCGGTACGGGGTATGCGGATTTCCTGATCCATCAGCCACTCTTATACCAGAAAAAGCGCCTTGCGTCAGCAGAAACCACAAATCAAGTTGCTGATTTGTTTATACAATTTTACGCGAATTGCGGTAAAATCCGCTGCAATTGCGCTCGCTTTTTTCTGCTCGGCGCGGTATGAATAGAGCCGCTGTAACACGAAAGGATATGCCATGCGCCGCGGGTTTGCCATCGCCCTTCTTGTCCTCTTAAGCGCCTGCGAAAGCGGGCCCGGCACCAACACGCGAGCGGTCGACCCGGCCAGCTTACCGCCGATGAGCGGTCGCGAGCAGGCCTTGCTGGCGGCGGCGGAAGGGGCGCTGCGCACCGGTGACCGCACCAGCGCTATCCGCGACTACCAGACCGCCATCGCGCAGAGTGAAGGCCATATCGAGGCGCATATATCATTGGCGCGGGTCTACCTGGCGCAAGGTGAAGCAGGCAACGCGCGGCCCATACTGGAAAAAGCCGTCGTCTGGCAGCCCAACCATCCGCAGGCCAATTACCTGCTGGGAAAAATTCTCATTAGCGAAAACCGCCCGGCCGAGGCCGAGGAACATTTTGCTCGCGGCCTGCATATCGCGCCCGGCAATGCGGACCTGTTGAACGGTTCCGGCATCGCCAACGACATGCTGCGCAACCATGCCCGCGCGCAAACACTGTACCTGCGCGCGATTGCGCTGACCCCCCCGGCCGAGACGGGCGTGATGCGCACTAACCTTGCCATGTCGTACCTGCTCGACGGCGCGCCGAAAAAGGCGGTCGTGCAGCTGGAGGCGGAAGTGAAAAAACCCGGCGCGTCGCCGGTGAGCAAACATAATCTGGCGCTGGCTTACGGTATGCTGGGCCGGAACACGGAAGCGAAAAAACTGCTCGGCGACGAAATGACCGAGGCCGATCGTCAGCTGGCGCTGGAGCGGTTGAAACGCTACATCGCCACCACCCCGGCGGCGGAGCCCGGCCCGGTGATCCCCGGCGGACCCAAAGGTGGGCGGCGGTAGCTGGGCGGTTCNNCCCGCTTTCGCGGGAATGACGGAGCCTGTGACCCCTGAATTCAATCTAGATAGGCTACGCCGCTTCGGGGGCGGGAAGGGCCGGTTTGCCGGCCGCTTCCATCACATGCTTGGTCATTTTCTCCAGCGCCCGCGCCTCGATCTGCCGCACACGTTCACGGCTGATGCCGTAACGTTGCGAGAGTTCTTCGAGCGTTAGCGCGTCTTCCTTCAGCCGCCGCTCGCGGATGATGTCGCGCTCGCGCGCGTTGAGCGATTCGATCGCTTCCATCAGCAGTTCGTGGCGTTGCTGGAATTCCTGATGATCGGCCAGCTGTTTCTCGTGGCTTTCACCCGGGTCGGCCAGCAAATCCATCCATTGTCCGGATTCGCCGTCGCGCGTGATCGGAGCGTCGAGCCGCTGGTCGGAGGCACCCATGCGCTGATCCATGTCGATCACGTCCTGCTCATTGACGTTGAGATCCGCCGCGATGGTTCGGATTTCATCGGGCGTAAGCTGCGCGCCATCGTCGATGCGCTTGAGGCTTTTCTTCATTTTCTTGAGGTTGAAGAATAAACGTTTCTGGGCGGCACTGGTGCCCATTTTCACCAGCGACCANNTCGAGGCGCGAATCCACCACATCGCGTAGGTGGACAGGCGGAACCCCTTATCGGGCTCGAATTTTTTCACTGCCTGCATGAGGCCGATATTGCCTTCGGCGATCAGCTCGGCCATCGGCAACCCATAGCCGCGATAGCCGGAGGCGATTTTAGCGACAAGGCGCAGATGCGAGGTGACGAGCTGGTGCGCGGCCTCGTAATCGCCATCTTCCGTCCAGCGTTTGGCGAGGCAATATTCCTCGTCCGCCGCCAGTACGGGAAATTTCTGAATTTCCTGTAAATACCGGCGCAGCCCGCCATCGGGCGAGATTGCCGGAATCGGTGCCAACGCTTTTTGCGTAGC
Organism: Alphaproteobacteria bacterium UBA6189; assembly: GCA_002422745.1. GTDB lineage: Bacteria > Pseudomonadota > Alphaproteobacteria > Rickettsiales > UBA3002 > QFOX01. Next base: position 1,811 of record DITH01000182.1, on the reverse strand, counting down.
CATAGATATATCTCCATTATCGGTGGCGCTCATCAACGCCGGAAATCGCCCATGTAATATTTTTTTATGGTAGGCGGTGCTTAACCGTGGTCTTCCAGCATCGCTGCTGTGCAACAAAACTACGGGATCAGGCCCGGTTTGTCAAGGTGAGCAGGGCATGTTCCAGCGCCTGCAAATCGGCCGGAAGCGGCGCTTCAAAGGTCATTTCTTCGTTCGTTTCCGGGTGGATAAGGGTTAGTTCCGCCGCATGCAATGCCTGCCGCCGAAACGATTCCAACAGGGTTTTTACAGGGGCGGGCAGCACCACCCCTTGAGATGCCAGGCGGTTAAGCTTGGTGCCCATGGCCGGGCCATAAAGGGGGTCGCCCACCAGGGGGCATTTCAGATGCGCCAGATGCACGCGGATCTGGTGCGTGCGGCCGGTATCGAGGGCGCAATGCAGTTTGGAAACCAGCGGCGTGATAAAGCCGGGCGCGTTGAAGCCGCGCTCGGTTTCGTAATGGGTCACGGATTCTCGTCCATGCTCGACCACCGCCATTTGCTTGCGATGGCGGGGATTGCGGGCGATCGGCGCGTCGATTGTACCTTCGCGCGGGGTGGGGCCGCCCCAGCAATAGGCGATATATTGGCGGCTTAACGTGCGGGTTTTCAGCTGCGCGGCGAGGTGCTGGTGCGC
>DITH01000182.1:0-1107 GCA_002422745.1 Alphaproteobacteria bacterium UBA6189 | reverse complement strand
AGCGAGTCGCCGCAATGGGCCAGCAACGCATGTACCAGCGTGCCGGTATGGGCACCGGGGGCGGGATGCACCGTCATGCCGACCGGTTTGTTGATGACGATCAGCTGGGCGTCCTCATACACGATATCGAGGGCGATGGCTTCCGGTGTCAGGGTCAGTTTTTTGGCCGCCGGTTCGATGAGCTGGTACTGCTCGCCCGCTTTGACTTTGGTGGCCGCATTGGTGACCGGCGTGCCGTTGCGCGTGACCGCGCCTTCCTCGACNNGAGCCGCAACCCGGCTTCCGCCGCGCCAATCGTCAACTGATGGGTGGTGGTGCTCACGCCGCCAGCTGCTCGATCAGCCGGGCATTGGCCACGCTGCCTTCCGGCCCAAGCGCCGTGACCGAGGGCGCCCCGGCAAAGCAATGCGCCCCGGCGCGCTGCATATCGGCGATGGTCACCGCATCGACCAGCCCGAGGATTTCTTCGGCGGTTTTGTAGCGGTCATAGACCAGCAGATGGCGCGCGATCCATTCCGCAATCGCGCCACAATTCTCGCGCGTCATCACTACCCCGGCTTTGAGCTGGTTTTTCGCGCGTTGCATTTCTTCCTCGGTGATATGTTCGAGCGCCTGCGCCAACGTGCCTTTCAGCGCGATCGTCAGTTCGGGCAGATGCTCCACCGTGGTACCGGCATACATGCCCATCACGCCGGTATCGTTATAGCCCGTGGCGAAGGCCGACACGGCGTAAGCCAGGCCGCGCTTCTCGCGCACTTNNACGACATGCCGCCGCCCAGCAGGGTGGCGAATACCTGTAGCGGAAAATAATCGGCATGGTGAATGGCCACACCGGGATAGCCCACCACCAGCTGCACCTGTTCGAGATCCTTCTCCAGCATGCGCGAGCCGCCAGTATAGCGTGCTTCCTCGGCGCGGTGGCTGGTATCCCCGGCATGTAAGCCGCCGAAATAATCCTGTACGATGCCGCAGATTTCCTCGTGATTCACGCAGCCGGTGGCCGCCATTACCATGCGCGGCCCGGCATAATGCTGCGCGGTAAAATCGATCAGGTTCTGCCGCGAGAAGCGGGTGACGCGCTGCGGCGTGCCGAGGATGGAACGGCCC
>DITH01000082.1 GCA_002422745.1 Alphaproteobacteria bacterium UBA6189 | reverse complement strand
CAGTTTGCAGGAGGAACACCAGACCGGCTCGACCCGCCGCTACGACGCGGATACAAAGGCAAAGCAAGTGCTGGAGACGACACAGAAGCTCGCCACGGTAAGCGCCGCCGATTACGATGCGGTGTTTTTTGCCGGCGGGCACGGCACCATGCAGGATTTCCCGACCGATGAAAGCGTGCGCCGCACGGTGGAAGCGTTCTACCGCGCCGGCAAGCCCGTTGCCTCGGTTTGCCATGGACCGGCCTGCCTGGTGGCAGCGACCAATGCGCGTGGCGAACCTGTGGTGCGCGGCCACCGATTCACCTGCTTTTCCGATGCCGAAGAACGGTTGATCGGCGCGGCCGAGCGCATGCCGTTCCTGCTGGAATCGCGCTTGACCGAACAAGGTGGTATGCCCAGCATGGCGGCACCGTTTCAGCCGCAACTGGTGGCCGACCGGCAGCTGATCACCGGGCAGAACCCGGCCTCCTCCATCGCGGTGGCAGAGGCGGTAATTTACCAGCTGCGTCAGCAACTCGCCGCCTGAAACGCTGGACAGCACGCATCACGCCCCGTAACACAACGGGATGCCACCGACCGCTTTTTATCTCACCCGACGTTTCTGGCCACTTTTCGTGGCCATGGGCTTCAGTGCCTTTAACGATAATTTTTACAAAAACGCGCTGGTGATTCTTATCACGTATGTACTGGCGAATTCTCTTTCCATGTCGGCAGAGATACTCATCAGCCTGGCAGCGGCATGCTTTATTGTACCGTATTTCCTATTTTCCGGCGTCGCCGGTATGCTGGCGGATAAATTCGCCAAACATCGTCTGGCGCGCTGGCTGAAGCTTACCGAGCTACTGCTGGTACTGACCGCCAGCGTCGCGCTGCTCAGCCATGACGCGGCGTTCATGCTGTTCATCCTGTTTCTGCTCGGGACGCAATCGACCTTTTTCAGTCCGGTGAAATATGCCGTGCTGCCGGAGCTGCTGGAAAAGCACGAGCTGCTGCGCGGCAATGGTATGATCGAGGCAGGCACGTTCATCAGCATTCTGCTTGGCACGTCGCTTGGCGGCCTGCTCATCCTCCAGCCCAATGGCGTGTATGCGGTATCGGCCATTATGATCGCCTCTTCGTTTATCGGCATCTGGGCGGCGTGGCGCATGCCGCCGACCGAGGCAGCCGTGCCGGGCCTGCGCATCCCTTACAATCCGTTTGCTGGCATTGCCTCGCTGGTGCGGGCGGTGGCCAGCCACCGGGTAATTTTATTGCCCATTATCGGCATTTCGTGGTTCTGGGCGATTGGCGCGACGTACCTGATCCAGATTCCGGTGCTTACTAAAGAAGTGATCGGCGGCAATGAACAGGTCGTCACCTGGTTCATGGCGCTGTTTTCCATCGGCATTGCGGTGGGCTCGCTGCTGTGCCCGTGGGTTACCCGCAAAGTACGGCTTTACCATAGCGCGCCCTTATCGTTGTTGGGCATGACCCTGTTCGGCGTCGACATCGTGTGGCTTGCGCATCTTACTACCCCTGCTGAGCCGCTGATGGGGCTGGACGATTATCTGCAGAGTATCGGGCATTGGCGCTTCACGGCTGATTTGTTCGGCATGGCAATGTGCGGCGGTGTGTTTGTCATCCCGCTTTATACGCGGCTGCAAACCGGTAGCGGCACAACCCAGCGGGCGCGGGCCATTGCCGGCAACAATGTGATGAACGCCTTATTCATGGCGGTGGCGGCTGTCGCCGCAGCGCTGATGTATGCGCTGGGGTGGCAGGTGCGTGAAGTGCTGCTGACGTTTGCGCTGCTCAACCTACCGGTGGTGGCGCTGCTATGGCGGCGCCGTTAAAACAACGTTATTTGTATGAAAAACGCGATGGGGCGAGCGACGGGGATCGAACCCGCAACCTTCGGTACCACAAACCGACGCTCTAACCAATTGAGCTACGCCCGCCGCAGGTCGTGAACGGGCGCTGTTAAACGCGATGCCGATGGAAAAATCAAGCTTTCTCTGTGGCTAGAACAATTCGCATGGTTGCGGGTACGGGCAGCTTGCGCCATAAGCATAGCCATGGAATTTCGTGGGGATATTCAGGGACTGCGCGCGATCGCCGTCGTCGTCGTGTTGCTTTTTCACTTCGGCATCGGCGGCGTGGGCGGCGGTTTTGTCGGGGTGGACGTGTTTTTTGTCCTCTCCGGTTACCTGATGACAGCGATCATCGTCAGCAACATCCAGCAGGGGCGTTTTTCGCTGCCACGGTTTTACCTGGCGCGGGCGCGGCGTATTCTGCCGGCGCTGGGGGTTTTGTGCCTGGTGCTGCTGGTGCTTGGCTGGTTTTTGCTGCCACCGTCGGATTACCAGCAGTTAGGCAAACACGCGACCGCCGCTATTGCATTCGCCTCGAACTTCACCTTCCGCGACGAAGCCGGTTATTTCGATACGCCCTCGCAAACCAAGCTATTGCTGCATAGCTGGTCGCTTGCGGCAGAGTGGCAATTCTACTTGATTTACCCCTTACTGCTCATCGTGTTGCAACGCTGGATTCGCCAGTATCCGCAGCGTTTTCTTACGACCATCTGGGCCCTTGCCGCACTTTCCTTCGCTGCCTCAGTGTGGCTAACGGTGCGCGACCCTGCCAGCGCCTTCTACCTGCTGCCCACCCGCGCCTGGGAAATGCTGGCGGGCGGGCTAGTTTTCCTGCATGCGGCGCAACGCCGCCCGGCGCACCCGGTTTTCTGGGAGGCAGCGGGTATTACTGCGATTCTCGTTGCTGCCTTTTGGTTTCGCGCCGAAATGCTATGGCCTGGCTACGCCGCCCTGTTACCGGTGATGGGTACGGTGCTGGTGCTGCTGGCCCACCGACCTGATTCGTGGCTCACCGGTAACCGGTTGGCCCAGGCGCTGGGCCGCTGGTCGTATTCGTTGTATTTATGGCATTGGCCGCTGGCGGTGACGCTGGTGTTTCTGATGCGGCAGAACGACCCGCTATGGATCGCGGGGGCGCTCCTGCTTACCCTTGCATTGGGGGCAGCTTCCTACCGTTATGTCGAGCAACCCGCCCGGCGCTTTTCGTTGAGCCCTTGGCCACGCGCCGCCTTGATGACGATTCTGGCGATGGGGATCGTCGCCGCCCTCGGTGCCATGATCGATAAAGGGGATGGGTTGCCATCGCGCGTCGCTGCGGAGGTTACCCGCATCGATGCTGAGGCGCAGAATCATTTTAAAGGCGCGCCCGGCCCGTGTGGGTTCAACCGCGATACACGAACTCTGGTGCCCTGCGACCTCGATGCCGAGGAAGGCATTCGCTGGGTGGTGATGGGCGATTCACATGCCGGGTCGGTACTGGGCGCCATCCGCGAGGCATTGCCCGGTGGCATCCGTTATTACATTCACCAATGCTCGACCCTGTTTAATGCCGAGATCAAGACCAAGGGCCAGGAAAACGGCTGTACTCCTTTTATGCAACAGGCGTGGGAGCAAATTCAGCAACTGCCGGACGACGTGACGATCATTGTGCTCAATCGTTACGCCGTCAATTTGAAAGGGCCAAATGAGGCCACCAGCAAACCTTTTGGCTATATCTATACCGATCTCGGGCACGAGCAGGCAACGATGGACCCGTTTGCGCTGTATCACGACCGTCTGGTCGATACGTTATGTACCATGCGCGCCAAACGGCGGGTGGTTGCTGTGCTGCCGATTCCGGAAATCGGGGTGGATGTGCCCATGCTACTTGCCCGCCATGCGATGTGGTTTGGCACCGCGCCGCCCATTACCGTGCCGCGTGAAACCTACCAGCTGCGCAATGCCGAGCCGATCGCCGCCTTACAGGATGCCGCTGGCCAGTGCGGAGTGCAATTACTGAACCCCGCCCCTTATCTTTGCACGGCGGCGGAATGTTACGGCGCCCGCAATGGGGCAGTGTATTATACCGACGACGACCATCTCAGCGAAACAGGTAACCGGCTTTTGGTGCCATTATTTTCATCGCTGCACTGATGAATTTTTAGCCTGATAAGCACAATTTTTAAGCAGAAAAGCCTGGGTAATCTTTTGCCGTAAGATAAGCTTTACGCGCCAGCTTACTGTAAAATAAATAGATCTGCCCTATTTCGGCCCATTGGCATAAGGGTTGCTCCCTTCCCGGCACAAAATGACGGGTACCAAAGCCATGAAAAAAATCGAAGCCATCATCAAACCGTTCAAACTGGACGATGTGAAAGAGGCGCTGCAGGAACTGGGACTTCAGGGCATTACCGTGGTCGAAGCCCGTGGCTTCGGTCGCCAGAAAGGCCATACCGAACTATATCGGGGGGCTGAGTATGTGGTCGATTTCCTGCCAAAAGTGAAAGTCGAAGTGGTTGTCAACGACGACCAGGTCGAAAAAATCATTGAGGCTATCGTGGCCGCCGCCCAGACCGGGCGTATCGGCGACGGCAAGATTTTTGTCACCCCGGTGGAGGATGCGATCCGCATCCGCACGGGGGAACGCGGCGAGCACGCCATTTAACCATTACCGCTAACCAGGAGTAGCACACCATGTCCGCTAAAGACCTTCTCGAGACCATCAAGAAAAACGACGTGCAGTTCGTCGATTTCCGCTTCACCGACCCGCGCGGGAAGTGGCAGCACACCACCTATATCGCCAATAAAGTGAACGAAGACACCTTCGAAGATGGTGTGATGTTCGACGGCTCCTCGATCGCCGGCTGGAAGAGCATCAATGAATCCGACATGATCCTGATGCCCGATACGTCGAGCGCTTTTATGGACCCGTTCACCGCGCAGCCGACCATGGTGGTCACCTGCGACATCA
>DITH01000018.1 GCA_002422745.1 Alphaproteobacteria bacterium UBA6189 | reverse complement strand
GCGCACCGACCGCAACCAGCCCGATCGACACCGCTGCACTGGCCGCCGTGCCCGGCAACGATTTCGCCGCGCGCCCCGCCCCTATTCCGCCGGAGCAAATGGCTGGCCTGCCGGAATTGCCGCGCAATCAGGTACGCCACGCCGTGCATGCCGACCGGCTGCAAGCGATCGATGCCGCCATGGCACGCCCCGTGCTGTAACGCACGATCCGCAATCCCATTCTACAAATGATGAATATGCACCGTGATGACTGGTTTTTTGCCCAGCTCGTCGCGGATCGCTTTACGCAGGTGATTATGCACCAGCTCGGTCGGCGCTTTGGTGCGCTTGCCGCGCGCCTCAATCATCTCACCGATGCCTTCAGCCAGCGAGGCGATGAAATCGCGATCTTCCTCTTCATCGAGGCAGCCAGGGCCGGTGATACGCGGTGTCGCGGCGAGCCCGCCTTTTTTATCGAGCACCAGCGACACCATGCATGCCCCGTCGTCGCGTAGCTTGCGGCGCTGACGAATCACCGTGGAATTACTATCGATCAGCGAGGTGCCATCCATCGCCAGATAGCCGGACTCCACCGAGCCGATAATGCCCGGTTTCTCGGCGGTCAGGTTTATCACCACGCCGTTGCTCGGCTCGATCGCCAGCGGCACCTGCAAGGCTTTGGCAAAATTTGCATGCTCGTGGATATGGCGTGCCTCGCCATGCACCGGCACGGCAATGTGTGGACGCACCAGTTGGTACATCCGTTCCAGCTCCATGCGCGCCGGGTGGCCGGACACATGGGTAAAGCCGTTATAGTCGTTAATCACTTCCACCCCTTGCGCCACCAGGCGGTTATGGACGAAGGCGATTTCCAGCTCGTTACCCGGAATATTACGCGACGAAAAAATTACCGTGTCGCCGGGGCTGAGGCGAATCATCGGATGTTCGCCGCGGGCGATTTTGGAAAGCGCCGCGCGCGATTCGCCCTGACAGCCGGTGGCAATAAACGCCGCTTTATGGCGCGGCAGTTCCATGCCCTGCGTATCGGTAAGGAAGGGCCTGGCATCCTGCAAATAGCCCGCTTCTTGGGCGGCCCCAACCATGCGCCAGATCGAGCGCCCGGCAAGCACCACTTCGCGCCCCGCCGCCTGTGCCGCATAAATAACCGATTCCAACCGGGCGATGTTGGAGGAGAAGGTCGTGACGATCACGCGTTCACGGCATTCGCGGATCATGTCGGTTAAGCTGGCGCGCACATCTTTCTCCGAGCCCGATTCCCCCTCAACGAATACGTTGGTCGAATCGCATACCATGGCCAACACCCCTTCATCGCCGTAGCGCTTCAAGGTGGCTTCATCCGTCGTGCCGCCAACCATCGGGGCGGCGTCGAGTTTCCAGTCGCCGGTATGCATCACGGTGCCTTTATCGGTTTTCACCGCCACCGCATGCATTTCGGGAATGGAATGAGTGATCGGCACCATCTCGAGCGTAAAGGGGCCAATGTCGTAGCTTTGCCCGGCCTTCACCTCGTGAATCGGCACTTTGGCGGTAATCCCCTCCTCTACCAGCTTGGCTTTAAGCACGGCAGCGGTAAAGGCGGTGGTGTAAATGGGGCAGCCCAGTTCCGGCCATAAATACGGCACCGCACCGACATGGTCTTCGTGCGCGTGGGTAATCACCAGCCCCACGATATCCTGCTTATACGGCGTGATTGCATCGATGTTCGGCACCACAATATCGACCCCCGGCAGGTGATTATCGGCAAACCCGATGCCCAGATCGATCATCAACCATTTGCCTTTATAGCGATACAAGTTGAGGTTCATGCCGATTTCATTGGCACCGCCCAATGGCACAAACAGCAGGTCGTCGTTATGCGGGGTGAAGTTAAAGCCCATGATATTTCCTGTTTCTGTCAATCCCGCTATTGGCCGGGATCCAAGGTGATGTCTGCGTAGATATGTCGGCAAGAGCGTTCGCCGAAACGGCGATTTACTTCTTATCCTTTAGTTTCTGATACGCCAAGCGTAGTCCGCGAATGGTCAGGTCGGCATCAACATGGGCAATAGCCGTGGTCGCATCCGCATACAACGGGGCCAATCCGCCGGTGGCAATGACTTTTACCGCCTCACCCCGCTCCGCCTCGATGCGGCGGATAATCCCTTCGATCAACCCGGCATAGCCGTAATAAATGCCCGATTGCATGGCACCGATCGTGGTCGTGCCGATGACTTTCTCGGGATGGGCGATGGCGATGCCCGTCAACCGCGCGGCGGCATGCTTCAGTGCGTCGAGCGACAGGTTGATACCGGGCGCAATCACCCCGCCGAGATATTCGCCCGCGCCCGAGACCACGTCAAAAGTCGTCGCGGTACCAAAATCGATCACTACCAGCGGCTGGCGCCAGCTTTCCCACGCCGCGAACGCGTTAAGCAGCCGATCGGCGCCGAGTTCGGCCGGATTATCAAGCCGGACTGCCATGCCCAAATCGACCGCGCCGTTGGCGATCACCACCGGCTCGCAATGCAAATAGTTGCGGCTGAAGGTTTTGAGCGCGAAAATCGCATCGGGCACGACGGAGGAAATAATCGCGGCCGATACATCTCGCGCCGCAAAGCCCTGCTGCCCCATCAGCGCAAACAGCCATACTGCGTATTCGTCGGCCGTGCGCTGGGCATCGGTACGGATGCGCCATTGCGCCTTGATAGCGTTCCCCTCGCACAGCGCAAAAACGATATTGGTGTTGCCGATATCAACCGCGAGAAGCATGGGTTATTCCTTGTAAAACACATCACCCGCAATGATGCCGGTCAGCGCGCCATTGGGGCTTTTCAGCAAGAACCGCCCGGCGGGGTCGATGCCGTCGAACACGCCCTCATGCTTTTGCTCGCCGATAATCACTTCCACGTTCTGGCCCAATCTATGCGCACGCGCCATCCAGTCCTTGTGGATTGGCACAAAGCCTTTCTGCATCCATAAATCATACTGGTGGATGAAGTTATAAATGAAGCGCGACAGGACGATTTTCGCGCTGATGATTTCTACCCCGGCCTCGCGCAGGCAGGTGGCCGGGTACATCACATGTTCGGGGTAGGAATCAACATTGATGCCAGCCCCCACGACTACCCATTGGCGCTCATTGCCAAATTCGTCGGGCACGATGAAGGATTCCAGTAGAATACCGCCAATTTTACGGCCGTTGCACAGCACGTCGTTGGGCCATTTGCAGCGGATCTCGTGTTCGCCGATGATACCTTCGAGCGTTTCCGCCACCGCCAGCGCCGCGACAAACGAAAGCTGGGCACATTCCTCCAGCGTTTTAGACGGCGCCAATAGCACCGAAACAAATAAATTACCTTCGGCCGACACCCATTCCCGGCCCATGCGGCCACGCCCCGCGGTTTGTCGTTTCGCCCAGATAACCGCCCCGTGCGAACCGCCGCCCGAGGCCAGTCGGCGCGCTTCGTCGTTCGTGCTGTCGAGCACGTCGTAAGAAAGCAAATGGTAGTCCTGAAGTAAGTTACTTTCGGCTTTCTTGCCCATTATCCAAATACTCCGACGGCGCTGGTGGCAGCGTTAAGCAGAGCCGCAGGATAAAGGAAGAATAATACGGTCACAAGCGCGCAGATGGTCAGCACCACACGGCTGACAAACGGCACGTAGCGCTCGAGCCCTTGTTCGGGCTCGTCGAAATACATCACCTTGACGATTTTCAGGTAATAAAATGCGGCGATGACGGTGGTGAGCACGCCCACCACGGCGAGCGAATAAAGTTCCGCCTCGACCGCGGCGAGGAACACGAACATTTTCCCGTAGAAGCCGGCGAGCGGCGGAATCCCCGCCATCGAAAACATCATCAGCAGCATAAAAAACGCGGCCCGGGGATGGGTGCGCGACAGGCCCGACAGATCGCGGATCGCTTCCACCTGTTCGCCTGCCCGCCGCATGAACAGCACGAAGCCGAATGTACCGACACTCATGAACAGGTACAGCGCACTATATACCAGCACGGCTTTGATACCTTCAGCGGTGCCCGTCGCTACACCAACCAGCATGTAGCCGATATGGCCGATCGAGCCATAGGCCAGCAGCCGTTTGATGTTGTTTTGGGTAATAGCCCCCAGCGCACCGATCAGCATCGAGGAGATGGCGATGATCGCAAGGATATTCTGCCAATCGGGCAGCAGGTTCACGAACGGCTGCATCAGCAGGCGGATAAACACCGCCAGTGCGGCCAGTTTTGGTGCTGTCGCAAACAGCATGGTCACCGGTGTCGGCGCGCCCTGATAGACATCCGGCGTCCACATGTGAAACGGCACCGCCGAGATTTTAAAGCTCAACCCCACCACCAGCATCACCATGCCGACAATCGCGCCGTAGCCAACCGTCGAGAGGGTGAAAAGCTCGCTTAGCGTGCTGAAATTAGTGGTGCCGGTATAGCCATATACCAGCGATGCACCGAATAGCATAATGCCCGACGCCAGCGCGCCCAGTACAAAGTATTTAATGCCCGCTTCCGAGCTGGTAGCATTATCGCGGTCGTAGGTGGCCAGCACATACAGCGCCAGCGAGCTGAGCTCGAGGCCCATATAAAGGGTAATCAGGTCGTTGGCCGAGACCATCACCATCATGCCGAGGGTCGATAGCAGCACGAGCACCGGATACTCGAATTTTTTGTGTTGCTCGATCGCCAACCAATCAAAGCTCATGCCCAGTACGAGGCAGGAAGCCACCAGCATCAGCAGCTTGACGAACTGGCTGAAACTATCGACCACCACCATGTTCGTGTAGGCATATTCGGTGGGCAATGTCAGCCCGCTAATCAGTTGGGCGACAGCGAACAGCATCACTAAAATCGCCAGCAGCGTGATGCCACCCGTGGCGCGCGGCCCGCGAAACGCGCCGTACACCAGGAGCAGTAGCGCGCCAGCGGCCATTATCAATTCAGGCGTCAGCAGCGACAGATCGATCAGGTTAAATTCGCACATCATTCGCTAGGCTCCGCTACGTTCTCATCGGTGGTCGCATGCTCCGGCAGCGTTTCCGGCATCCCATCAAGTGGCTGGAGTTCCGGCTCGCTGGTTTCGGCGTTTGCTACGGGCTCTGCCACCGTTCCCAAGGCCGGGGCTGAGACATGCTCGAGCAGCGCCTGTATCGAGGGCGATACCGAGGCGGTCATCGATGTCGGGTGAATACCCAGCCACAGCACCATCAGCACCAACGGCACGAAATACAGCCACTCGCGCACCGTAACATCGTGCATTTTGGCCACCGCAGGGTTGGTCACCTCGCCGAACATCACCCGGCGATAGAGCCATAACATATACGCTGCGCCAAGGATCAGGCCGGTAGCCGCCCCCATGGCTGCCCAGGGCGCCGCGCGCCACGAGCCGATGATAACCAGCACCTCACCAACGAAACCGGACGTCCCCGGCAATCCCGCGGACGCCATGGTGAACAGCATGAAGAAGGCCGCAAAATACGGCATGATGTTAGTGACCCCGCCATAATGCGAGATCTCACGTGTATGCATACGGTCATAAACAACGCCGACGCATAAAAACAACGCGCCCGATACAATCCCGTGCGAGATCATCTGGAAATAGGCGCCTTCGATGCCCTGCTGGTTGAAGGTGAATATCCCCAATGTCACGAACCCCATATGCGCGACCGACGAATAGGCGATCAGCTTTTTCATATCCTGCTGCACGAGCGCCACCAGCGAGGTATACACAATCGCGATAAGGCTCAAGGCAAACACAAGGTCGGCGAATTCATGACTGGCTTGCGGCAGCATGGGCAGCGAAAAGCGCAGGAACCCGTAGGCCCCGAGCTTGAGCAGAATCCCCGCCAGGATCACCGAGCCGGCGGTGGGCGCCTGCACGTGCGCATCGGGCAGCCAGGTATGAAACGGCCACATCGGCACCTTCACCGCAAAGCTGGCGAACAAGGCCAGCCATAGCCACTTTTGCACCGAGAGTCCGAGGCTCGGCGCCTGCTCTATCAGGGTCGGGATGTCGGTCGTGCCGAAGGTGAAATACAGGTATAGCAAGGCCAGCAGAAACAGCACCGAACCCGCCAGCGTGTAGAGGAAGAATTTGTATGCGGCGTAGATCCGGTTTTTGCCGCCCCAGATACCGATGATAAGATACATCGGGATCAGCACCGCTTCGAAGAACAGGTAGAACAGTAACAAATCAAGCGCCGCAAACGTACCGATCACCAGTGCTTCGAGCACCAGAAATGCGGCCATGAATTCGCCAACCCGCGTCTGGATGGATTGCCAGCTGCACAACACGCATATGGGCATGAGGAAGGTGGTCAGCACGATAAGCCACAGCGAAATACCGTCGATCCCGACATGGTAGTTAATGTCGTAGCCAACGAACCACGGCAGCTTTTCGACAAACTGGAACTCGGCACTTGCGCCATCGAACCCGGCGACGAGTACCAGCGAAACCAGGAAAATAACCAGTGTGGCAATCAACGCTACCCAGCGCGCATGGTTGGCCCCGTGCGTCTCGTTACGTCCGGCGAAATAGGTAATGACCGCGGCCACCAACGGCAATACGATCAGGGTTGTAAGTAGGTTCGTCACTGCCAATTACCTCATGACCGAATAAATGACCCAGCCGATCAGCACTAGCAGGCCGAGCAGCATGGCAAACGCGTAAGTGTATAAATAGCCGGTTTGCAGCGCGCTGCTGCGTACCGCCAATTGGCGGCTTACCCAGGCCATGCCGTTAGGGCCGAGCCCGTCGATCGCCCGCACGTCGACCCAGCGCCACAGCCAGCTCCCCAACGCAATCGAGGGGCGCACAAAGATCCGGTCATAAAGCTCGTCGAAATACCATTTATTGAGCAGAAAGCGGTACAACGTGCCAAACGCATCGCGTACCCGGCCTGGTAATTCCGGTCGCACCATATAGAACACAAATGCACCCGCGATACCCGACAGCGCCACCAGCAGCGGCAGCACTGGCACCCAACCCGGCAAATGATGATGCGCCCGCTCGATCGCATTGTTCGCGTCAAGCACCGTCAATGCACCGTTCCAGAACCCATGTTCGTGATGACCGCTGACCATCTCCCAGCCGTAATAGCCGACCGCACCGATAAACAGTGCGCCCAGCACTAGCGGCACCAGCGGCAGCAGCATCACGGGCGGCGATTCATGCACATGATGCATCACCTCGTCGCTGGCGCGCGGCGCGCCATGGAAGGTCATGAAAATCAGCCGCCAGCTATAGAAGGCGGTTAAAAATGCCGCCGTTACCCCGAGCGCATAGGCGACATAGCCATGGGTGGAACCGGCGGCGTAGGCCGCCTCAAGGATGGTATCCTTCGAGAAAAATCCGGCAAACCACGGGATGCCCGCCAGCGCCAGCGACCCGATCCACATACAGGCATAGGTATAGGGAATTTTACGCCAGATCCCGCCCATGCGGCGCATATCCTGTTCGCCCGACATGGCGTGAATGACCGAACCTGCGCCAAGGAACAGTAGCGCCTTGAAAAACCCGTGGGTAAGCAAGTGAAATACCCCCGCCGAATAGGCCGACACGCCGCAGGCAAAAAACATATAACCCAGCTGCGAGCAGGTAGAATAAGCGATAACGCGTTTGATATCGTTTTGTACCAGCCCCACCGAAGCGGCAAAAATCGCGGTAATTGCGCCCACATAGGTGACCACCATCAGCGCGGTGGGGGCAAGCTCGAACAGTGGCGAGCAGCGCGCCACCATAAAGACCCCCGCCGTGACCATGGTGGCGGCGTGAATGAGGGCGGAAACCGGCGTCGGCCCTTCCATCGCATCGGGCAGCCAGGTATGCAGCAGGAATTGCGCCGATTTCCCCATCGCGCCCAAAAACAGCAGCAGGCAGATCGTATCGAGCACCGGCAGCGAATAACCGAAAACCAACCAGCTCGCATCGGGCGAATCGGCATGGAAGGCATTGGCAGTGGCAAACACTTTGGCGAAATCGACCGTGCCGAACGTAAAGAAAATCGCCGCGATGCCAAGCGCAAAGCCGAAATCCCCAATGCGGTTGACGATAAATGCCTTCATCGAGGCGGCATTGGCGCTGTCTTTTTTAAACCAGAAGCCGATCAGCAGATACGAGCATAAGCCCACCGCCTCCCAACCGAAAAACAGCTGGATGAAATTGTTGGCGGTCACCAGCATCAGCATGCCGAAGGTAAAGAGCGACAAATACGCCATGAAGCGCGGTTTATGGGCGTCGTGGCTCATATAGCCGACAGAATAGATATGCACTACCGCCGCTACCGTGGTGACCAGCAGTAGCATGACCGCCGTCAGCGAATCGACGTAGAGGCTCCAGCTGGTGGCCAGATCGCCCGATACGATCCAGGTCAGCACGTGCACATCGGCCACCACGTGGTTACCGGTGATGGCAAAAAACACCATCCAGGCGCAAAGTGCCGACAACACCATCGGCACGCAGGTAAGCAACTGCGCGGGTTTGTCGGCCAGTTGGCGAACAAACAGCCCGCTGGCCAGCGCACCGAACAGCGGCAGGAAAACGGTAAGGACGATCAGTTCGTTTAGGCTCATACTACCCCTTCAGACTCGAAATATCGTCAACATCGATGGTGTGGCGATTGCGGAAATAGACCACCAGTATCGCCAGGCCAATGGCCGCTTCTGCTGCGGCGACGGTAAGCACCAGCATGGTAAAAATCTGTCCGGTCAGATCACCGAGATACACCGAAAACGCGACAAAATTGATGTTCACCGACAGCAGCATCAACTCGATCGACATCAGTAGTGTGATGATATTTTTTCGGTTGAGGAAAATACCGCACACGCCAATTACAAATAGCAAGGCGGCCAGCATCACATGATCGGTAATAGTGGTGGTGCCGTATAGTAGTTTTTCAAGCATCACGGGGGTTTGCTCTTCCATATTACGCTCCCTGCCCCGGTTTGACATCCACCATCACCAGCGTATCGGCCTTGCTGCGCTTCAGCTGCTCGGAAATCACCTGACGGCGCACACCAGCACGTTGGCGGTGGGTGAGGATAATCGCCCCGATCATCGCCACCAGCAGGATGAGACCCGACAGAATGAACACCAGCGCATAACGGGTATAAAGCACCATACCAATGGCGGTTGCGTTGCTGACTTCCGCCGCATCGGCGATGGGCACGGCCGCCGGCGCAGTCGGTGCCGGGGTAATAAGCGAAACATAAAGCAGGCCGCCCAATTCGGCAAAAAACAGCGTGGCAAGGAGAATGCCCACCGGCAAGCGCTTGATAAACCCGGCACGCAGACGTTCGAAA
>DITH01000206.1 GCA_002422745.1 Alphaproteobacteria bacterium UBA6189 | reverse complement strand
GTGCAGATCGAGCCCGGGCCGATGCCCACTTTCACCGCATCCACCCCGGCGGCGATCAGCGCCTCGGCCGCATCGCCGGTGGCGATGTTGCCGGCGATAATCTGCATGGCCGGATACAGCGCACGCAGTTCCTTCACCGTGTCGATGACGCCCTGGCTATGGCCATGCGCGGTGTCGACGATCAATACATCCACCTCCGCATGCATCAAGGCTTCTGCCCGGGCCAACCCTTCACGGCCGGTGCCGATGGCGGCGGCCACGCGCAGGCGCCCCCGGCCGTCTTTCGCCGCCAGCGGGAAGCGCTCGGCCTTTTCGATATCCTTCACCGTCATCAGCCCGACGCAATGGTAGGCATCGTCCACCACCAGCAATTTTTCGATGCGGTGCTGGTGCAGTAATTTCTTGGCGTCTTCCTTCGAGATATTCTCGCCCACCGTGACCAGCTCGCGCGTCATCAGCTCGGCGATCCGCTGCTTGGGGTCGGAGGCAAACCGCACATCGCGGTTGGTTAAAATCCCCACCAGCTTGCCGTTCGCCTCCGTTACCGGGAAGGCCGATACGCGGTGCTCGTCCATCAGTGCATAGGCATCGGCGAGCGTCGCGTCAGGCCGCACGGTTACCGGATTCACCACCACGCCCGATTCGAACTTTTTCACCCGGCGCACTTCGTTGGCCTGCGCCGCCAGATCCATATTCTTGTGAATGGTGCCAATGCCGCCATGCTGCGCCATGGCAATGGCGAGGGCCGACTCCGTGACCGTATCCATCGCCGCCGACATCAGCGGTATGCCAAGCTCGATCTCGCGCGTCAGGCGGGTTTTGGTGTCGGCGTCCTTCGGTACAATGCTGGAGGCGGCGGGCGTCAGCAGCACGTCGTCGAAGGTCAGGGCCAGGGGAAATTGGGACATAGTGCAATCCTCATAAGTCGGAAACGGCAGATTGCAGCGCTTCCTCGCATGCCCGGCATGCATTGTCAACGAATCTTCATATTTCCTGCGAGGGAATGCTCTATAATTAAGCCATTCGACCAATACAGGTAGGTAGTTATATGGATATGCGTGAACGCCCCGAGGGAATGTCGCGTAAGCAATGGGCTGCGGAACATGATCCCACCACAGGAAAACCCTGGAAAAAGCCATCCGATCTCATCAAGGAAGCACAAGATGCTCGTGCGCGATTGGAAGAAGAACGTAAAAAAAATAATCCTCGTTCTATAGGGTAGTAAACGTGGCAGGATCTCCGAAACAACACTTTTCCGCTTTCGCACCCGATCCCAAGGAAGCCGATAAATGGCGTCGGGCTATTAATGAAGACATGCGGAATGCGGAGCTTTTGGAGCGTTCACGACATGATGGTTTTATGGAAGCCGTCCAGACCACGCAAGAACTCATGGGAGAACCTCCAGCCAACGCTATGAGTATTATTAAGAAGCGAATGGCGTTCGAGGCTACTCCTGAAGACCAGACTGGCTTAATCGCCGCTCCAACCGACACCGCCCGCGGTGAACGCCGCAGGGCAGCCATGGAAAAGCGGGAAGAGGCCATGGCATTGGGTAACGACCCGGAGTTTTGGCAGGCGTTGAAAAAGCTACAGGGTGATAGCGCGCGCGACCGCAATAATCCGCATGCCGAATATCTGCGCCACCAAGTTCTGGAAGGTCCACGCCGTATCCATCCGGATGCATTAAAAGCCGAGCGGAAAATCGTGCGCGACCTCACCCGCGAAAAGCGTGCGCATGCTGCGCAACAAAAAACCACGCCTCCCAGCCGCTAGCGCTGGCCGCGAAAGCCCATGGCCACCACATAACTCTCGGCCGAATCCTTGCGGCTGGCCTCGGGCTTGGCGTGTTTCACGGTGGTGAAATCCTGCTGCATGCGGCGCAGCAATTCGCGCTCCGTTCCACCCTTTAACACCTTGCAAATGAATGCGCCGTTGGGGGCCAATACCTGCAGCGCAAAATCATAGGCCAGTTCGCACAAATGCATAATGCGCAAATGGTCGGTCGGCGTGTGGCCGGTAGTGTTCGCCGCCATATCGCTCATCACCACATCGGCCTGCCCGCCCAGCAATTGCTGCATCACGTGCGGCGCATCGTCGGCAAGGAAATCCTGCACAATCAGCGTCGCGCCGGGGATGGGATCGACCGGCAATAAATCGCAGCCAACCACTTTGCCTTTCGCACCGATTTGCTGCACGGCCACTTGGGCCCACCCGCCCGGCGCACAGCCCAAATCCACCACCCGCATACCGGGTTTGAACAGGCCGAATTTTTCATGCATCTCGGCCATTTTAAACGCCGCGCGCGAGCGGTAGCCTGCCGCTTTTGCCTTGGCCACATACGGGTCGTTCAACTGCCGCTGCAACCAGCGTACCGATGAATTGCTGCGCTTCTTCGCGGTCTTGACGCGTACGCTCAGGCCACGACTTGATGCGGGGGGTTTACGCTTGCTCATACCGGCGCCACTTCCCGCATCAGGCTCACGATAATGCCCTCCCGCACGCCTCGATCGGCGATGGTGATTTTATCGATCGGGAAGGTGCGGGCGATCGCTTCAAAAATCGCGCAGCCGGAGAGGATAAAATCCGTGCGCGCCGAGCCGATACAGGGATGCGCCGCGCGCTCCGCCGGCGACATGCGCATCAGCGTCTGCGTCGCCCCGCGAATATCGGAAATCGATAGTTTGATGCCATCGATTTTGCTGCGATCGTAATGCGGCAGGTTCAGGTGAATCGCCGCCAGCGTCGTCACCGTACCGGAGGTAGAAAGCATCTGCACATTTTCCTTCCAAATGCGGGCTGCGATCTGATTGTCGCGCTCGAGCGGTGCCAGCAGGCCCGATATTTTCGCCACGATCTCCTCGAAATACATTTCGGTAAAGGCCGGGCCGCCGAACTGCTCGCTCATATTCATCACGCCGTAGGGCAGACTCATCCAGTCCTGAATCAAGTGCCGCTTATGGCTGTTGAGCGGCTGCTCGGGGTCGATCTTCACCCACATGAATTCGGTGCTGCCGCCGCCGATATCGAACGCCAGCGCATGGCGCGTATCGCGCTGCAGCAACGACGAACAGCCGAGAAACGCAAGCCGCGCCTCTTCCTCGTTCGAAATAATGTCGATGGCGAGACCCAGCTCGTTGCGCACGCGGGTTAAAAACCGCTCGGCGTTGCTGGCGCGGCGACAGGCCTCGGTCGCCACGAAACGGTATTTGGCGATGCCGTAGCGATTGAGCTTCTGTTTACAGGTGGCCAGCGCCTTGATGGTGCGGCGCATCGCCTCCTCGCCGAGGCGGCCGCTTTCGCTCACCCCTTCGCCGAGCCGCACAATGCGCGAATAACTATCCACCACTTTGAGGGTTTTATGCTGCGTATGCTGCGAGAAGCTGGGCCGCGCAATCAACAGGCGGCAGTTATTGGTACCGAGGTCGAGCGCGGCATACAGCTCGCCTGGCTGGGCACTGCCCACCGGCACCAGCCCCCGCCCGCCCGCATCAGCGCCGGTTTCCGGCGGCAGAATCTCTGCTCCCGCCAGCGTGGCGGCAGGTTCGGCGATCAGAAGGGGGGCATCGGGCTTTGGCGTCATCCGCGTACTATAAGGGGGTGCGCTGCCAAGGGCAATCACGCTTTACAACCAAGAAAAGCGATCAATCAACCCCTTACATAGCTTCACAAAACTGTCACACACATGTCACCAAACTGACGCTAGAGATGCGGTATTGTTTTTTAAATACCCGCACACGGAGAGCATCATGCCCCAACAGAATTATCAACCGCCATATGACTATAATGAAGCGTATACCACCTATGATACGCTCTACCGTGAGATTCCACAAAAACGTGGACAAGCGCCCGTACAAAACTGGAACGCTACTGATTTTCGCAGATACACTGATGCGACACTTGGTATTCTTCGCGACATGATCAATGATGAGCAGTGGGACAAGCTTGATCGTATGAAACCGCGCCATATGCGTCGTGATGAATTTGCGATGGGTGTATTACGTGAAGCAGGGCGCAGGAATATGCTAAATGATTATTATGCGCCGACTGCTGACGAT
>DITH01000147.1 GCA_002422745.1 Alphaproteobacteria bacterium UBA6189 | reverse complement strand
CTGCTCGACCGACGCTTCGGTATTGACCTGCACCGCGGAAACGGCATCCGGCGCCGGATCCCGCTTCTCCTGTTCTTCTTCCTGCTCTTCCTGCTTTTCCTGTTCCTCGAATTCGGCGACCTGTTTTTCCAGCTCCTCGATTTTCTGGGCCATTGCTTGAATGTTAAGCGTCGAGGGCACGGAGATTTCAATCGGCAGGTTAATCACCGAGCCGACCTGGAACAGCAACCGGTCGGCAGTGATGATCCCATCGGTGAACACGACTTTAGCCGGGTGCTCCGTCATCGCTGAGATACCGGCGAACGGCAGCACGAAATCGCGTCCGTCGCTAGTATGCACCAGCAGGTCGACATCGGCGACGTCAATTTTCTGGATATCGGCTTGCGCGACGCCTGGCAGGGTGAACTGGCCGTTCGCGTCTGCTTCAAGGATAATCCCACCCCGCACGCCCTGCGGTGGGGCTACCTTGGTTACCGTCTGCGCAATCGTTTCGGCCATATGCTACCTTACCCGCGCGCAGCGCTAAGTTGCTGCTGAATGGCGGCCAGCCACTTCTGCGAATTGCGCGATTCGTCGAGCATCGCCTGCAGCAGTAACGCCTGGTGGCCGACATGGTTGGAGATCGACTCCACCATACCTGAAGACGTGCTCATTTTCAAGAAACCTTCACGGATCTCCCAGAGATGGCGCGCGCTGGAAATCGATGTTTCGTTGATGCTGTTGATGCCTTCCTGCAGCCCTTTGAACGACAAAGCCGTCTCGGCTTTACTGCGCCGTTCGATATCCAGCATGCTTTGGATGGCGCTTAAAATACCGTTATTGGTATCGACCACCTGCTGCGACAACTCCTGCTGCTGAATATTATGCGCCGCCATGGTGCGGATTTCCTCAAGCGTGCGCTCGCTGATCTCCTTCATGCGCGGGCCGAAGCCGAGCAGGTCGTTCAGGCGGGTGGTAGCGTTGATGCTGGACTCGAACGAGGAAAATAACACATCAAGCTTCGTGGCCAGGCTGTCCAACCGGCTGGCCAGCAGATACTGGTCTTCCTGCGGCAGCATCTGGCCGGATGCCACTTCGCCCTCGACCATCGGCGGTGGCAGTACATCCTGGCTGATTGCCTCGATTTCTCCGGCATTAACGCGTGGCTGGTCGCTGCGGGCATACCCACCGCCACCGCCCACCATGGGCACCCCGGCGGACGGTGCGGCGGCCGCACTGCGGCCGATTTCGGTGAGGTCGTGCATGACATTGCGGGCGCAATACAGCACCCGACTGATATAGCGCCGCAGATTGATCATCATGATGGCCAGCATCAGACTGGTGACCAAGCCGAACATCGATGCCGAAAACGCGATCCCCATCCCGGCGAGCGGTTTGCGCAGCTCCGCCACCAGCTGCAGGAATTGCTCCTGCGGGTTGGCTTCGCCTTTGCCCATCCCGTCGAGCATGCCGGAAATGCCGGTCAGGGTTTCAAGCAAACCGATGAACGTGCCGAGCAGGCCCAGCGCGATCATGAAGCCGACCAGGAACTGCGGGAGGTCGAGCTTGCTCGCATATTCGCCCGACAGGGCGTGCAGTTCGCTTTCGATACTGTATTGCTCGCGCGCGCCGCCGCCTGATGCATAGGCCACGTGCTTCAGGTAATGCCGCACATAGCGCTGGCGAATCCACGGCTCCTCAAGCAGCTCATGCATCGAGACCCCGGCCTTGGCTTCGCGGCCGAAGCGCTCGATCACCTGGAAATCGTCGCGCGCACCCCAGAAACGCATGATAATCAGGATAATCCCATACGCTGCGATCGAAATAATCAGCCCGTTTACCGCCAGGTTGGCGAGGATTGCATCCACCACGAAATGGTGAAAATAGAAACTGACGAAAATAATCGCCGCCACCGGCGCGATCATTTTGAGGATGGCAACCCCATCGCGGTAAGTGGAGTGAGGGAAATTCTTCAACGGATTTTTCATCGCGCATCCCTGAACATGCTGTAGGTGAATTTACGGAGGGGGGAGAGAAGATAGCTTATTGCCGTGCGTCGACGGGTGACGATATCGGCGCTGGCGGTCATGCCCGGCACGATCAGCCGGTCGTGGTAGCTCGACGGCGCGGCGCTGGCGAGGATATTCACCCGGTAAAACGCATTGCCCTTGGCATCCTCCACCGTATCGGCACTTACTTCGGTCACCTTACCCGTTAAAACACCAAGCGCGCCCACGTCATACGCCGTCAGGCGAATGGTAGCCTTCAGGCCGGGTTGTAAATAGCCACGGTCCTGCGGCCGCGAGCGCGCCTCGATCAGTACTTCATGCGTTGTCGGAATAAGCTCGATCACGCTGGCGCCGGGCTTGATCACCCCCCCCACCGTATTGACCGCAATCCGGTTGATCACCCCACTCTCGGGCGCACGGAGTTCCGTGCGATTCACCCGGTCGTTTGCTGAGAGCAGCAATTGCTGCAGGCGGTCGGCATCGGCCAGGGTGGTGACCAGCTCGCGCTGTGCTTCGCTGCGAAATTCTGCCCGCACCGTTTCGATCCGCGCTTCTTCGCCGGCGATCATCGCCTCGATCGTGGGAATCGTGCCACTCACTTCACTAAGCTCGGTCTGCAACCGCTGCTCACGGCTTTGTGCTTCGAGCAGCTCCAGCTGCGAGGCGGCCTGTTTTTCCATCATGCCGCGCAACAGGCCGCTGCGCTTACGCGCCACAGCCAGTTCGTTGACAAGGTTCGCGCGGCGCTTTGTTGCCTCGGCCAGCCGTGCACGCTGCTCGCGAATGGTGCTATCATGCACCCGAATCCGCTGGGCAAGCTGTTCACGCCGCGAGGCAAACAATGCGCGCTCCTCCTGCCCAACTTCGGTGCCGGCCAATTCGGCAGGCATCGTCAGTGCTTCAGCGCCCTCCGCTTCTGCCCGCAAGCGGATGGCTTTCGCGCGCGCGCTTTGATGCTGGATATTCGTCGCGCCGAGATTGGAGCCCGCCATCGCATCGTCGATCGTCAGCAGCAATTCACCCTTCTTCACGGTCGCGCCTTCGACGGTGTGAATGGCGGCGATAATTCCACCTTCGAGATGCTGGATTTCACGACTGCGTCCGGCGGGAATAATTTTCCCTTCCACCCGAACCACCTGGTCGATCTGTGCCCAGGCCCCCCAGCCGATCAGCGCCACCAGCGCGCACAGCACCATGTAAATAAACGGATGCGGCCGCTCCAGCCGCTGCCGGGCTGTGGGAGAAAGCCCGATAAAACGCAGCCACCGCGCCACGCGCGGCGTTTGCGGCGGCAACGCATCGGTCGCGGCCTTGCGCTTGCTCCATGGGTTCGCCAACCAGCGCTTACTTTTCAAAAACAATTTCAACGTGCCCATTCCCCGGTGTTTTCGAGACAATAATCCGGCTTACGATCGAACTGCTGTCGCCCAGCCCCTTGGCCATCAGTGAGTTACGCACCACCATCGCGCGGTAATAGGCCATGCGTTGTGCGGTGCTGAATGGCTCGTTGCCCGTATGCGAGCGCAGCAGAATACGACTGCCGCTCACACTGGCGCGCATACCATCGAGTGTTTCTTCCAGCTGCGCGGCCGATTTTTCGTTCAGCTCCGTCACGAAGGGCGGGTAGGTGATATCAATCGCGGTATCTTTCTTGCGGATCGACACATCGCTTACCTTGGCGGCATCGGCGTTTTCCGTTTCTTCCACCAGGATCTCAATCGCGCTGTTGGGCCGCGCCGCATCCGGCATCGCCGAGCGTAATTTATCCAATTCTTCCTGCGCCTCGACCAACTGTCGCTGAAGCTCTTCCACGGTCTGCGGCATGTCGGGATATTTCAAAGTTTCGCTGTGCGCCTTCTCGCGCTCCAGCACTTCTTTCATACGTTCCTCGACCTTGCTCGACACCATCGACAGCGCAAATACGAACACCACCAGCACGAAGACCAGCGTCAGCACTACATTACTCAACGCATCGACGAAGCCTGGCCAGTAATTCTCTTCCTTGTTGCTGCTGCTATCCATGGGCGCCCTCACCCGGCCGCAAAATTGCATCCACCAGGTCGCCCATTTCGCGGCGCACCAGGTAAGACGCCTGCGCTTTGGCAATTGACAGGCGCAGCAGGTTCAGCTTCGCACTGTACAGTTGCTCATACGCATCGAGCAGCTCAAACACCGAGCGGTTTCCGTTTTCGTATTGGTATTCGAATTCGGTGACGACTTTCTCATACGACCCGATTCCCTCACGCAGCACGCGGTTGCGCTGTTCGGCGGCATGAATGGCGTTATACGTGGTGCGAATCGATTGGGTTAGCCGCTCGCGCACATCCATCGAGCGAAATTCGGCTTCGCGCTTTTTTGCAGCACCCGAACGCGCTGCCGTGATGTTCGGTCCGCCGATACTCCACTTCGCCACCACCAGCAGCCGCTGGTCGTCCTGGTCGGCATAGACCCCATCGAGCGGGTTGCCCTTCGCCGAACCGCCGGCATTGTAGGTATGTGCCTTGGAATATTCGAGCGACACTTTCGGCGCCAGGTTGGCGTAAGATTTGTCCTGGCTGTATGCCGCCGTCTCCACCCGTTCCAGGCTGGCCAGATAGGCCGGGTTATTGGCAGAAGCCTCATCGATCGCCTTATCGACTTCACCAGGGATCACCGGCGCCAGCACTTCCGGAATCTGTAGTTGCGCCGGGGTAATCTGGGTGAGCCGCTTGAATTCGGCAAGGTTCGACTGGTAATCGCCAAGCGCTTCGATCCGCGCCGATTCCGCCACCGTAGCGCGGCCCTTGATGCGCTCCAGATCGCCACTGGTCGCGCCGCCGCCCTCCACCCGTGCTTCCATACGCTGAGCGAGTTCGTCGAGATATCCCTTATACTGATCGGCCAGCTGGATCGCGATGCGCGCCTGCAGCAGTCGCAGATACACATTCACCGTATCGAGCGCTAACCCTTCGCGGATATCGAGCTCTTCGGCCGCCGCCACATCCTCCTTGCTGCGCATGGTCAGGATATCGCTGATAATGCTTAAATCGATTAACGGCTGGCGGATGGCGAAGGTATTATCGCGCCGCGTGTGGCGGTCTTTCAGCACCCGGTTGCCTGCTGCGTCGTTATAAGTAGCGGGCTCGGAGGTTTCTTTGCCCACACTGGCATTGATCTCGACCGACGGCGCATATTGCGAATACGCACCGATCTTATCCCAGTAGAACCCGTCGGTACGGGCATCGGCGGCTTGCGATTCGAAGTTGTTCTTCAACGCAAACGCCACCGCCTCGCTCAGCGTAGTGGGGCCATACATATCGGGCTGCAGGCCGGGATCGATAATATCGAGGGAGAGCACATCGTCCGCGCCACTCAGCGAGCGAACAAAAGAGGCATCGGTGTAGGTGGGAGCCGGACTGTCATTCACCGGCACGGTGCCCAGTTGGGCGCGCTGAACCGCGTTCAGCGAATTATTGGTTAAGGGTGCGTCTTGGGTAATTTCCTTCATGGATTCGAGCGGGTCCCGTGGCGGGCGCACATTCACATCGATCGGCGGCGAAGGGGGCGGAGCCGAATTGGGCAG
Organism: Alphaproteobacteria bacterium UBA6189; assembly: GCA_002422745.1. Lineage (GTDB taxonomy): Bacteria > Pseudomonadota > Alphaproteobacteria > Rickettsiales > UBA3002 > QFOX01. The sequence goes on along the minus strand of DITH01000147.1, from coordinate 8,886 downwards.
CGGCGTCACCGTATTCGGCGTGATCGGTGCTACCTGGGCCAGCTCCTGGGGGGCGGCCACTTCATCCGCGGCTATCACGGCCGGTTCACTTGTGGTGGACTCAGCAGGCGCAGTATCGGCCTCGGCATCGACAGATGCGATTCTTTCACTTTCCGCGGCCGTCAACACATCCAGTTTCGGTAATGTTTTTACGCGCTCGGGCAACGCGTCATCCGACGCACCAACAGCCGACCGATCCTTGGTTTGCGGCATATTATTCGATGGGGTCAATGGCGCGGGGGCATCGACCACTTCAGCAACGGTGGAGGCTTCAGATTCAGGTAACGCTCGTAACGTCGCCAGGGACGTGGCTTGGGCGCGATGGGTCTGGAATTCGGGCAACCATGCGTCTGAAGGTGAGGATACCAGAGCCTGAGCGGCGGCTACGTTAGGCCCGACCAGCAACAGGCTCGCCACAATCATCCGCCAACCGGCACGTTGGATCAGGCGAGTGATATCTGTATCGATTTCCCCAGCCATTGAAATTTAATTCCCCCCTACAACTCGCTGAGAGATTAAATCTTTGTCATGGTGCACTGCAAGACATAATTGCTGGTTATACAGAGCCGCGCCACTGTCAAATAAATAATCGCTTATTGTTTTGCACTATACTGGGCAACCAATTGCTTGAGTTGTTCAAGTTCCACCGGCTTAGTCAGATGGTGGTCAAAACCAGCTGCGCGTGTTTGCTCGCGGTCGCGCTGCTGGCCCCAGCCGGTCTGCGCAATAATCAGTGTATCGCGAAAACGCGGGTCCTGCCGCAATTCACGACAGACGGTGTAGCCGTCTTTTCCCGGCAAGCCGATATCGAGCAAAATCACTTCCGGCGCGAAGCGATCGGCGGCCTGTACAGCTTCTTCGCCATCATGCGCCAGTTGTGGCTGATGCCCCATCATTTCAAGCATCCAGCCCGTAGTTTTTGCCGAGGCGATATTGTCGTCCACCACCAGGATACGCATGGGCCGCGTCTCGGCCTCAGGCTTAACCGGCTGCATGCTGTCCACTTCCGTCGGTGCCACCGCCAGCGGAAGCCGCAGTATGAAGCAGCTGCCCTTGCCCTCTCCGGCGCTGATCACGTGAATTGAGCCGTCATGCATGGTCACCAGATGCTTTACCAGCGCCAACCCTATGCCTAGCCCGCCCTGCGCAAGATTCCGGTTGTCCTCCACCTGGGCAAACAATTCAAATATCCGTTCCAGCATAGCGGAAGGAATGCCCATACCGGTATCGCGCACCACGATCACGGCCTGCCCGTCTTCGCTTCCGGCATGCACATCGATCTGCCCGCCGGACGGGGTATATTTGGCCGCATTGTTCAATAAATTACCGATGATTTGCGACAGGCGCGTCATGTCGCCTTCCACCCAGATGGGTGTGTCCGCCATAGTAAGATGGAACTGGTGGCCGCGCGCATCAATCGTCGGACGACTGGTTTCCAACGCTGCCTGAATTACGGCCTGCATATTCAGTGTCTCCCGGCGCAATTCGATCTTGCCTTGCGTCACCCGCGAGATATCCAGCAGATCGTCGATCAGCCGCACCATGTGGTTAAGCTGGCGGTCCATCATCGCGCGCGCTTCCACCGCCATCTCGCCATTAGGATCCATGCGCAGAATCTGCAAGCCGTTGCGAATGGGCGCCAGCGGATTACGTAACTCGTGCGCCAGGGTAGCCAGAAACTCGTCCTTGCGGCGATCGGCTTCCTTCAGCGCTTCGGCATATTGCTGCGATTCGGCCAGCAACCGTGCCACTTGCTGGCGCTGGCTATGCAGTTCGAAAAACACGCTGGCTTTGCTGCGCAGAATATCGGGCTCGATCGGTTTGCCGAGGAAGTCCACGGCACCGGCTTCGTAGCCGCGGAACCGCCGTTGCTGGTCGGCGCTGCCTGCTGTCAGGAAAATGATCGGCACGGTGCGCGTGCGTAGCGTGCCGCGCATCAACTCCGCCAGCTCAAACCCATCCATCACCGGCATCTGCACGTCGATCAGCGCGAGGGCGACCTCGTAATTCAGCAGCAGCTCGAGCGCTTCCGGACCCGAATGCGCTTTAAGCAGCACCACTCCGTCGCGCCGCAGCAGCCCTTCCAGCGCGAGAAGGTTTTCTTCAAGGTCGTCGACCAGCAGGCAATAAATAGGTTCCCGTTGCATTACACTCCTTCCGTCCGCTGGGACATCGCAAGAAATTCTGCTATATCGGCCAGTGATAGCTGGGTGGCTTGTGGGCAGGCAGCGAGCGCCGCCTCCGGCATGGTCGGCACGGCTGCCTCCGCAGGGTTCTGGACAAAGGCGCGGCCACCGGCGCGGGCCACGGCACGCAATCCTTCGGCCCCATCACTGTTCGCCCCGGTGAGCACGATCGCGGCCAGGCCACTGCCATAGGCATCGGCGGCAGTTTCAAACAACACGTCGATCGATGGCCGCGAAAATAGTACCGGCTCATCGCTGGAGAGCGAAATACTGCGGTCCTTTTCTACCTGCAAATGGTAATCCGGCGGCGCGAAATACACCGTCGCCGGAGCAATTACTTCTTTATCCTCGGCTTCGCATACCGCCACCCGGCATTTCTGCTGAAGCAACGGGGCCAGCATACTTTCCTTATCCCCCGGCACATGCACCACCACCAAGATGGGAAACGGGCAATCTTCCGGCACGGCCGGCAGTACCTGCGTCAATGCCTCGAGCGCTCCCGCCGACACGCCGATCACCACTGCTTCTGGCACCCCGGATTTCATGCACGTCCTACCCGTTGGTAAATGCGCTCGCTGCGCGTAAATTCGGTGAATGCATCGGCGTGGGTCGAAAAGCGCAGATTTTCTTTCGATCCGAGACCGAGGAACCCATGATGCGCGAGCGAATCCTTGAATAATCCGAACGCACGGTTTTGCAGCTCGCGGTTAAAATAAATCAACACATTGCGGCACGAGATCAGCTGCATCTCACCGAATACTGCGTCCGATACCAGGCTGTGATCGCTGAAAATAGTGCGCTTGCGCAACGTTTTATCGAACATGGCCGAACCGTACGCCGCCGTGTAATAATCCGACAGCGACGATTTTCCGCCCGAGAGCCGATGGTTCTCGGTAAACAGTGGAATACGCTCCTGCGCGTAGACCCCGGCTTCCGCTTTTTTCAGCGCGTCTGGGTTGATGTCGGTGGCATAAAACATAGTGCGCTCTTCCAGCCCTTCCTCGCGAAAAAGTATGGCGAAGGAATAAAGCTCCTCACCCGCGCTGCACCCGGCTATCCAAACTTTGAGCGATGGAAAGGTACGCAGATGCGGCACGATATGCTCGCGGATGGCGCGAAAATATGCCGGATCGCGGAACATCTCGCTCACCTGCACCGTCAGGTACGATAGCAGCTCTGGCAGTACGCTTGGCTCATGCAATACCAGATCCTGCAGCATCGAATAGCTGCGGCATCCGAAGCGCTCTCGCGCCTGCTTCATCCGTCGTTTGATCGAGGCCAGCGCATAGCCGCGGAAATCGTAATGGTATTTCTGCGACAGCGCTTCGAGCAACAACCGCAGCTCGATATCTTCTGTCGATTCTTCTACCTGTGCTGCATCCATCATCGCGGCATCCATACCCGCACCAGTGACAGCAGTTTCTCTACATCTAGCGGCTTGGCCATGTAATCGTTCGCCCCGGCCGCCAGGCAACGCTCCTGATCGTCGGGCATGGCTTTCGCCGTCAGCATCAGGACCGGCAGCTTACGCCATTCGGAACGTTTACGAATTTCGCGGGTGGCCGTTAAACCGTCCATCTCCGGCATCATCACGTCCATCAGCACCAAATCCATTGCCTGAGCGCCATTACCCTGCGACTTTTCGAGTATCTCCAGCGCTTCGCGGCCATTGCGGGCAATCTGCACCTGCGCGCCGCGCGGCTCGAAAATACTGGTCAACGCATACACATTGCGGATGTCATCCTCCACTACCAGGATGCGCCGCCCTTCCAGAACTGCATCGCGGTTTTGCGCCTTTTTAAGCATTTTCTGCTGTTCGTCGGGCAGGTCGGAGACCACCTGATGTAAAAAGAGCGTCACTTCGTCGAGCAAACGCTCGGGCGATTTCGCACCCTTGATAATAATCGATTTCGAGTAGCGGCGTAGTTGTTGTTCCTGCTCACTGGTGAGGTCGCGACCGGTATAGACGATCACCGGCGGGAAAGAGTAATCCTCGCCTTCGCTCAGCGTTTCCAGCAGCGCATATCCGGAGGCGTCGGGTAATGATAAATCCAGCACCATACAGTCGTAGGTTTCGTTTTTCAGGCGGGCCAGGCATTCCGCTGCCGTGCCGACCCCGACCGTCTCCACTTCATGCGAGCCCAGCAGCTTGCGCACGCTTTCGCGTTGCACTTCGTCATCCTCCACCACCAGCACACGGCGCATGCGTTGCACCAGCCGGTGCTCGAGCTGATCCAACGCCCCGACCAGCTGTTCGCGCTTGACGGGTTTAAGCATATAGCCCACCGCCCCCAGCGAATATGCCGTGTGCGAATAATCCTCCGCCGACACCACATGGACGGGAATATGCCGCGTGCGCGTATCGTGTTTCAGGCGGTCCAGCACTGAAAGGCCCGAATGATCGGGCAGGCCGACATCGAGTATCACCGCATGGGGCAAATATTCCTGCGCCAGCGCCAGCGCTTCCTCTGCTGTATGGGCGATCAGGCACTGGAAGCCCTGCTCCTGCGCCAGCTGGTAGAGAATTTCGGCAAAGGATATATCATCCTCCACCACCAAAATGACCTGCTTACCCTGAATCAATTGCTCGCGATCATCGGCCAGGCTGGGCTCGGCCGGCCTCGGCGCTGTTTTTGCCAGCGCTTTAGCCGCCGCTGGCGTTTGTTTTTCTGTTTTGGCCTTAATCTTGGCGTTCGGTTTCGCGGGCGGGCTGGCGAGCGGTACACGCGGATGCGTTTTTTCGCCCCGCGAGCGCACGGATTCCGGCTTGTATTTCACCGGCAGATAAACGGTAAACACGCTGCCTTCACCGGGCGCGCTGGTCAGCGTAATATCGCCACCAAGCAACCGTGTCAGCTCGCGGGAAATCGACAGGCCGAGCCCGGTACCACCATATTTACGATTGGTCGTGCCATCGGCCTGGCGGAAGGCTTCAAACACCACATCATGCTGCGCGGTTGGGATCCCAATACCCGTATCACTCACGGCAAACGCAATACGACCATCCGGCACCCGACTTATAGTGAGTTTTACTTCGCCGGTTTCGGTAAACTTGATCGCATTCGACAGCAGGTTTTTCAATACCTGCTCGAGCCGTTTACCATCTGTCTCGATGGTTTTGGGGCAGGCGTCGCCCAGTTCCACCGTAAGCGTGAGCTGCTTTTGCTTGGCCAATGGCTCGAACATCCTCCCCAATGCATCGGTGAACTTACTGAGCTGTAATTTCTCCGGCCGCATTTCCATATGCCCTGCCTCGATCTTCGACAGGTCGAGCACATCATTAATCAGTCCTAGCAAGTCGTTGCCTGCCGCCTGGATCGTCTGCGCATAGCGCACCTGTTCGTCGCTTAAATTGCCTTCGGGGTTGTCGGCCAGCAATTTGGCCAGAATCAGTGAGGAATTGAGCGGCGTGCGTAATTCGTGGCTCATATTGGCCAGGAAATCGCTTTTATACTGGCTGGCTTCTTCCAGCTCACGGGTTTTCAGCTCCAGTACCGCCGTGGCGCGGGCTAAATCATCACGCTGCATTTCCAATTGTTGCGATTGTTCTTCGAGCTGGGAGTTGGTTTGCTCCAGCTCCGCCTGTTGTTGTTCCAGCCGTGATTGCGATTCGTGGAGTACGCGGCTTTGTTCCTCAAGCTCCTCGTTGGCGACGCGCAGCTCTTCGCTTTGTGCCTGCAATTCTTCGCTCTGGCGCTGGGTTTCTTCCAGCAGGTTCTGCAGATTGGTGCGGTAATGTGCGGAACGAAAAGCGACGCCGATCGTGCTCTGTGCCCGCTCCAGCAACTCCAGCACGACATCATCGTAACGGGCCATATACCCCAGTTCGATCACCGCCTGCACGCCCTCATCGGCCGTGGCCGGAACAATCAGCAAATGGCGCGGCTTGCCGCGCGCAAAGGCGGTGCCCACTACCAGATAATCCTCGGGCACATCGTGCCATTGCTGCACCCGTTTCTCGACCAGCGCCTGGCCAAGCAACCCGTCATCGGCAGTAAATTCAGGTAGAGCGCCGAGCGCAGCCACCCCATGCGTACCGGCTAACCGGTAGGCGCCGCTATCAAGCGCATAGATTGCCGCCGCTTTCGCCTCTGTGTAATCGACCAGAAAGCTCAGCACGTGGTGCGCAAGCTCACCGATTTTCTGCTCGCCGCTCATAGCGATATTTAAACTCGTCACCCCGCGCTGCAGCCATTCCTCCCGGCGCACGGCCAGACGGCTGCGAATGAAAAAATGTCCAACGATCGCCATCGCCCAGATGGAAAAAATACCCATACCGCGGTTAAGCTGCGCAATATCGCGCGCCATCCCATCGGGGTCCGTATAAAAATTAATAATCATGAAACAGGTGGCGCTGATCGCCACTAACACGGGCACAATCGGTTGCCATAGCCATAGGCTGAGGATCAGCGGTAGCATGTAAAGCACCCACACCGCGACGCCGAGCGGTGTTTGAACATCGGCAAGGAACGTACCGAGCAACGTAACAATAATGGCCAGGTAAAGCAGAGGCGCGACCAGTTTATCGGTCATTTGCTGCCAGCCGCTACGGTGGGAATGGGAAGCATCGAGCGTAGCATGGGGTAGCGGATGTGAAGGCATATTTTTCCCGGCGCAAATGGTGAAATATTGCCGTCAGCAGACCATACACATCCCACGATAGCAAGCCGCATGCTGCTGAAAGGCAAGGCAAACCCAGCCACACGCGCGTGCATAAAAAATCCATGTGTATTACGTCGATGCAGGGTAATTTGATGCTTTTCTAGCCGACGCACCGTGCAGCCGCTGCCATAAAAGCAACACTAGAAATCCACCGGCAAGCCACCAACTTTGCCAGAGGCTGTAGGCAAAAAATCCACTACAGAGAAACGCACCCAGCATCGCCCAGAAACCAGCCGAAGCTGTGAGTAGGTGAGGCTGCGCTGCAGCGCGCTTAAGCAGGCTCAGTAACGCTAGGATCCAGAGCAGCAAGCCGATGAGCCCAAGCTCAAGCCACACTTCCAGGCCCATATGGTGCGGGTGAAGTGGCGTTTGCGATAATCCTAAGGCCTGCATCGTCTCGGCGGGCAAGGAAAGTTTACCGGCGGTTTTCATGCCACTGCCAACCCAGTTAGCACCGGACATCTGGGCCACTAATCCGTCCCAGATCAGGGTGCGACCGGCAGAGATGCCGCGCAGCGCCGTTTGTTGGGTAATGAACCAATCGCTCTGCGCCAGTCCCCAGGTAAGGGCCACACTGGCGAGTATGCCGAGCGGCAGCGCCAACCGCAGCAACTGCTTGCCGAGCCGGGGTGCGGCCAGCACGCCGAAATATACCAGTAACCCGCATCCAAGGGCTAATTGTGCCGAAAGACTTTGCAGTACCGCCACTGCCATCCCCGCCGCCAGCAGGATCGCCAACGCCAGCCGCCGCTGCTGCGCCCAGAGCGCACCGACGATCGGCCACATAAGCACCACCAATATGGCGATGCTACGGTTGATCGATTTATGCAAATAAACCACGGCATCGCCCCCGCTCAGCTGCACAATCGCATGCAGAACCCCGCCGCCCGGCCACCATTCCGTAGCGATGACGAGGAACACGCCCAGCAGGATACCCCCAAGCCAACGAACAAGACGCCCCTTCATCGGCGGCAGGCGGCGCGCCCCGTGATAGGCCGCCAAGCCCAGCAATAACAAGACCCCAACTTTGATGGCATAGTTCGCACTGCGCCCCGCATCGAGCGACCAGAAAGCAGAGAGCATCGCCCACCCGGTAAGCACACCTATCCATACGCTGGGTAGCAGGAGCGCCGTCCGGTCGCGCCACCATGCAGTACGTTGCGCATGCCGCCATGGCGTCACNNCCAGCACCAGCCATACGGTGGTGAGGTTACCCCCGGCGATCAGCAGTGGCGGCAGACCTAGCCAACCGTAATCCACCCATGGCGCGCGCATATGTTCTTGTGTGGTCATGGCGCTGCTATATCAGCCAAATATACACCAAGCATAGTAGTTTTACATTTGCGCGCACGGCACTTTCCTGTCAGGTGAGCTGATGCATATCTGGATTCTAAAAGACGCCGAGCTACTGCCCCTCGGGCCCACCAGCAAACCCATGCGGGTTGGCATGCTGGCGACGATATTAGCGGCCCGCGGGCATCAGGTGCGCTGGTGGTGTTCGACCTTCCAGCATATGACGAAACGCTGCGACCATCACGCCGACCGCAGCATCACCCTGCCCTCGGGTGTGACGGTGCAGCAAATCCATGCCGGCCAATATCGCCGTAACCTCTCGCTGGCGCGCATTCTCCATCACCGCGGCCTGGCCCGGCGCTGGCGACAACAGGCCGAGCGCGCGACACCGCCGGATGTCATTGTCGTCGCCTACCCGATCATCGAATGGGTACGCGCCGCGCAGCGCTATGCCAAACCACGCAATATTCCGGTCATTGTCGATATCCGCGATTGCTGGCCCGATACCTTTGCCGATTACGCGCCACCTATCCTCAAGCCGCTGGTCCGCCTGGCCGTCGCGGCGCTTTATCCCTACGCCGCGCAAGTACTGCGCCAAGCCGACCGGCTGACAGCGATGAGCCACCATGTGCTGCAATGGGGGCTTACAAAAGCTGGCCGCCCGATGAACGAACATTGCCGCGTATTTTATCTCGGCACATCGCTT